>PAIR01000054.1 GCA_002704905.1 Fidelibacterota bacterium | reverse complement strand
AGTGTGGACTTCAGAGCGGCATTGGGTGTGGGTGACTTTCCGCCAATGGGCGGATTTTCTTTTGACGTCAAAGTGAAGAGTAATGCCACAGATGAAGCAATTGAAAATGTAAAGCAGTTGACTGACCAACGCTGTCCAGCAATTTGGGCAATGCAAAATCCGGTTCCATTTACAACCGCTGCAACTAAGATAAATTAATGGCCATTGAATCGATAAATATTACAAAAAAGTTTGAAAAATTTTCAGATTTTTGGTCACCCAAAGTAATTGCCGAAATGAATGATTACCAATTTAAACTGGCAAAAATTGAAGGCGAATTTATTTGGCATTCTCATTTGGAGACGGATGAGGCCTTCATCGTAATTGAAGGAGAATTAATCATCGAATTACGAGATGGAACTGTTGATCTTAAGAAGGGAGAAATGTATATCGTACCTAAAGGTGTTGAGCATAAACCTGTGGCCAAAAATGAATGTCGAATTATGCTTATAGAGCCAAAAGGTGTGNCCAATACTGGNGATCAAACAAATAAATTAACATCAGAAAATGACGTCTGGATCTAAAATACTATACGGCACCATCNACTAGGTTNTCTACCACACTGGGATCAGCCAAAGTAGANGTATCACCCATTTTCTCTAAATCTCCTTCAGCAATTTTCCGCAAAATTCGTCGCATAATCTTTCCAGANCGCGTTTTTGGTAATGCAGGTGTAAATTGAATTTTATCAGGNTTTGCATGAGGACCAATTTCTTTTCTCACTNTTCCACNNATATCATCTTCAATGGATGAATTAGCAGTAATGCCCGTCATCAATGTCACAAAAGCATATATCCCCTGCCCTTTAATATCGTGGGGATACCCAACAACGGCTGCTTCTGCTACACCTACTGCCTTACCAATACTACCTTCTACTTCTGCTGTACCAATACGGTGACCAGAAACATTGAGCACATCATCCACTCGGCCAGTTATCCAATAATATCCATCTTTATCACGACGGGCACCATCTCCTGTAAAGTAATAACCAGGAAATTGAGAGAAATAAGTTTTAACAAAACGATCATGGTCTCCATAAATAGAACGCATCTGTCCTGGCCAAGATGCTTTAATGGCCAACAGTCCAGTAGCATCATTACCTTCAATTTCTTGCCCTGCTTCTGTCAGTAAAACAGGTTCTATTCCGAAGAATGGAAATGTCGCCGAACCCGGCTTTGTTGGTATAGCACCAGGAAGCGGTGTTATCATTATACCGCCGGTCTCCGTCTGCCACCATGTATCTATAATAGGAGAAGCTTTCTTACCTACAATAGAGTGATACCACATCCACTCAGGCTCTTTAATGGGCTCACCTACAGTTCCTAAAAGCCTTAGTGTAGATAAATCATTTTTTTCAACCCATTTATTGCCTTCTTTCATTAGTGCCCTAAGCGCCGTTGGTGCTGTGTAGAATAATGTGACTTTATGCTTATCTACTACATCCCAAAATCTACTGAAATCAGGATAATTTGGAACGCCCTCAAACATGATTGATGTGGCACAATTAGAGAGAGGTCCGTAAACAATATAGGAATGACCAGTGATCCAACCAATATCTGCCGTACACCAGTAAACATCATCCAACTTGTGATCGAAAATTTGCTCAAATGTATAATTAGCATAAACCAAATAACCACCTGTGGTATGGAGTACACCCTTCGGTTTACCTGTTGAACCGGACGTATATAGAATGAATAAGGGATCTTCGGCATTTATTTCAACCGGAGCACAATACTCATCAGCTTCTATCATTTCATTCTGCCACCAAACATCTCTGTTTTCAATCATATTGACAGGTTCACCTGTACGACGAACTACAATGACATGTTTAATTGATGGTGTTTGGGATACAGCTTTGTCAGCATTCGATTTCATAGGAATATTTTGTTTTGTTCCGCGAACACCCGTATCCTGTGTTATTAAAATTTTACAGGATGAATCGTTGATTCTATCTCGAAGAGAGTCAGGGCTAAAAGCTCCAAAAACGATCGAGTGAACTGCACCAATCCGAGCACAGGCCAGCATCGCGACAGGTAGTTGGGGAACCATCTGCATATACATACAGACACGATCACCTTTCTCTACGCCTAATCCTTTGAGCACATTGGCAAATTTCTGAACTTTTAATAATAATTCTGAATAAGTCAAATGGAGGTCCTCTTGAGGGTTATTCCCTTCCCAGATTAAGGCGGTGCGACCCCCATAACCTGCTTCCACATGACGATCAAGGCAATTATAACTCACATTCAGTTTTCCTCCTTCAAACCACTTAATATTGCCATTTAGAAAATCATATTCACCCACNGAATCCCATTTTTTAGACCATGAAATCCGTTCAGCTTTTTCTGCCCAATAGGCATTCCGGTCTATGATTGATAGATCATACTCAGCTTTATACTGATCAAAACTCTTGACATGCGCCTTAGATGAAAATGAAAATGGTGGATTGAATACTTTATTCATGTTATATAAGATCCTTAATAATTTTATTAATCGATTTTTATTTACCAATNATGANGTNCTGTCTTAGTATCCACCCATTCACACTTTGNTATTTATTNTGTCTATCTATAAATACTCTTACACGTCCAAATAATCGATCACCCGCNGTTTTGGAGATAGCAACGTGGTCTCCTTTATTNAATAAAAATAANATAGCAGCACCATTTTCTGGACTCTTTCTAAAAGGTGATAAATCATCNGTTACATAATAAACTGTTTCTCCTCTTTGTAATTTAATNGGTGAAATATTAACTGTTTTTTCGGAAACACCAATTGGCACATTTATTTTTGCCCGCCAAATAGGAAATAGATCANGCGAATCAATTGTTAANANAACAGGTATTTCATTATNTCGATTAATTGGAATTCTAACACGTGCATAACCTGAAGTATCGGCCNTAANNTTNGTAAAGATTAATCCTNCTTGAGAAACAACAATNTCACAATTTGNAATGGGCTCATCTGTCCTCTCATTTAAGACTGTTAACTTCAAAATATCTGCTGGTGGAAGAATATTGAATGTTGATAGTGCAATCTCCCCCACATCTGCATTAAACATTCTATATTGAACATCGTAGGCATCACCAAGCGGTTCCAACTTGGCTATATTCCCTAAGGAATCTGAATTGAGGATATTGGCCGGTAATATGATTTGAATCGGTTCACCAGGAAAATACAATTTTTGTATAAAAGATTCCGTCGGATGACTTCGTGGATATANACTAAGACGATATGCTGTTGGACGTACATCAATCAGTTTGACTGACGCGGAGATAGTTACAGTTTCTGCTTCCTGGGATTTTAATATGCCTGGAGTTACAATCGCAGTCGAGTCATCTTGNGCTAAACCCAANGAGATTATTATTATGAACCCAAAATAACGAAAATGATTAAAANGACTTTCCATGGCTAATCTTTTGATATTTACCCTCAACATCTTTTTTGACTGCAACCATTACAATAGTTGCCACACATGCCAATCGTGGTTCAGAATGTCGCCCTTCNGCATAAGCATCTACCTGNATCTTAAATGAGGTNTCGCCCACTGAAACGATTGTTGCTAAAAAATTAACCCAGTCACCCAGATAAACTGGTTCCTTAAATTCTACTTTATCAATAGTTCGAGTTACGGCACCATCTACATTGCTTCCTTTTAAAAAACGATGGGATACCTTTGCAGCTGCCAAATCGACCCAAGCAATCATTTGACCTCCAAAAAGGGTACCTACCACATTNATATGATCTGGCATAACAAACTGGGAATATTTGGCTGAAATATTTGGCATAATAGTGATTCCTTTACTTAAAGCTATGAATGCGGCATGATAAAGAAAAAGCCTCGCAAATACACCCTCGAGAAAATCTGTTTTCCCTGAAGAGCACGCCACACCTGCGAGGCTTTATTAAAAAAGTTTATCTTTAACTTCTTATTTGAATCAAGTCTTTTTTTAATACTTTGATAAATAGGACTTTGCAATATTCTCACCCTCTTTAATATCAACTTTTCTTAATACATATCCTCCTGCAATAAAAAGAAAGACAATCGAAAAAATTCCTACTCTTGGATTTCCAGTCACCAATCCTATATATCCCATTAATGGAGGACCTATAATTGCAGCAAATTTCCCTAACATATTATAAAAACCAAAGAATTCAGCTGCTTTCTCCTTTGGTATAATACGTGAATACATAGATCGACTCAGGGCTTGNATTCCACCTTGAAAGCAAGCAATCATAATCGCTAATACATAAAAATGCCACTGTTCACTCATGAAAACACCAAAGATAGTAATCCCAGNATATCCCATAATCGCAGTGTAAATAGCCTTTTTTATACCGATCTTAGAGGAGAACCAGTTATATNCTAAAGTTGCCGGAAAGGCTATAAATTGAACTANAAGCAATGCTGTGAGTAATGAACTNGCAGGAAATCCAATACTGGTACCATAATCCACCGCCATTCGAATAATCGTGTCTACACCATCAATATATAGCCAATAGGCTAATAAAAATGTACCGACTACTTTTAAGTGACGAATTTCACGAATAGTATTAATGAGTTGAGACCAGCCAGACAAAATAGCCTTACCAATTCCTATATGGGCGTGAACNCTTGGTTCTTTTACAAAAATTATAATTGGAATTGAAAAAACTGCCCACCANACCGCTACTGATATAAAAGAAAGACGAATGGCAGTTGCACCATCCGCAATTCCAAAAATAGCNGGTTTTAAATACATNAGTACATTGATTAAAAAAAGTACCCCNCCTCCAATATATCCTAATGCGTATCCCAATGAGGAAGCATAATCAATCTTTTCTTTTGACGCTATACCAGGAAGTAATGAATCATAAAAAATATTGCCGCCTGCAAATCCAACTGACGCAATAATATATAATAGAATCGCCATTTTCCATTGGCCTTGTTGGACAATCCAAAGAGCACCTGTACTTATAATCCCAATGCACGCAAAAATAATTAGAAANTTTTTTTTCGCTGAAGCACGATCCGCTATGGCGCCGATGAAAGGTGCCATTGCGGCAATCACTATGGAAGCAATAGAATTGGCTAATCCGAGATACCACGTACTAAGTGTGACACTCTCTACGTTGGACCAATATTCTTTAAAGAAAACGGGGAAAAAGCCCGCCATAACTGTGGTAGAAAATGCACTGTTAGCCCAATCGTAAAAAGACCAAGACAAGATAGTTTTTTTTGAATCAATCATTCGAATGCCTATCCATAAAAAGAATTTAGTTTTCTACCAAGCCTGAAAGTAAGAACTGATTTTTATCCAAGAAGCGGTGTAACCATAGGTTTGATAGGTTAAATAGGGTACATACCATCGTATTCCAATTTCTAATTCAAATGGTAGCGGTCCTACTTGTTTAAATGGATCAACATTAAGAAAATTGAATTTTAGGTATTGGGTTGCTACTCTTTTTTTTGTATCATAATTTTTTCGAGAAGCCATCCAAGAATTCCATGTATTGTTAATAGAGGAATATTGATCTCGGCCTGAAAACATCCAATCCATACCTGCTGAGAAAAAAATACGCTGAGGCAATAATTCAATTTGCCCTTGAACAGCACCTAAGACCTGTCCTCCTTGGTTAAATAAAACAGCATTACCAATGGCTTTTGAAATGGAATCAATACCAGTTTCCTGTATCCATAAAAATGAATATTGCGGATTAATAATCTCACGACTGAAAGANGAAATACTAACTGACCAATTTATATTAATGAGTCTTCCCCACATTTTACGATATAATTCACCAAAGACTCTGCCTTTCCATTGGGTCAGTCCATTTCCAATAGGTAAATGTTTAAATTGGTTTGGGACTCCATTTTCATCCAAATCGTTTGGATAATATTTTTTCAACCGCTCTCCAAATGGGAAGGTGGCATCGATTCCTCCATAGATTGAATATTTATTTTTGCCTCCACGCCATGCAGGATTTCCAAGAAATAACATATTCATACCAATAGTTACATCCCCCATCCCTGAATTGGACTTACTTTTTGGAAAATACTTAAGCATGAGCTTATCCATTTCTGTAACAATTGATTCACTCGTTATGGACCAGCTATGGGTTTGATTTAATCTTTGAAATTTTGGAATGGTGAGAATAAAAGTAGACCGATCTGTGAATCCATATTCTATGAGAAATGTTTGAATCGAAGCGCTACGTTTCCAGTCTTGAATGATGGTATAATCCGTACCATTTAATTGATAAGTAAAATCCTTCCAGCCATTTCTACCATCATGCCCTTTCCATTTTCCACCAGAAAATGCTTGTTCAATGCTAATCCGCCAAACATTTTGGGGAATGGTAAAGTGCGTCTGCCCTATAGCCCAAGTTATAAATAGCAAGGGATATAGAAAAAATTTTTGATTCATTGACTATTCGTATATAAGGAACTGCTGGCGAAATTGGTTGAACTTCAGCACATCCTTCAACCATAGAGGTGGTAGGTAATTAGCTGGCTTTCCTTGAGCGGAAAAAATTCGTAATTGACTGTGTCCAAAAAGCATATCAATCCGGTTCAGCTCATCCCATTTGAATTCCCGCGGATAAAGTTGATTAGCCAAAATCATAATGGCTGTTGCTGTTGCCAATGGGTCAAACAGGTTTGGATCTGTGATGTAAATATCTACTCCACTGCATACTTTATTTACGTGAAGAGGAACAACTTTATCTTCTGGTTTTTTCCTCGGGATATATTCCACGGCACGAAATTCAACTCCAGGCAATTTTAATTTAACCAATTTTTCAGCAATATGTAATCCGGAAAGCCATGGCGCACCCGCTCTCATGTAGGGGCGAGTCGTCCCACGTCCATCATTCAAATTTGTACCCTCAAGAAGGCCAAACCCTGCATATGCTAAATTCGTACGAATAGTATTTATCTGGGGTTGAGGAATAATCCACGGATGTTCCGATTTATCCAACCAATAAGACCGTTTCCAATTGGCCATTGGGATTACNGTAAGATTTGCCCTTTTCAAATTTTTGATCCAACCCATTTCATTTGCCATAATGGCCATTTCACCTATGGTCATTCCATGGCGTATGGGTACTAAATGGTAGCCTTGAAATGATTGAAACTGTGTTCTNACGACAGGACCATCTACTCTGTCACCACGAAGAGGATTTGGCCGATCCAAAACCATTACTGGTGTACTCCATTCGCTGGCCACTTCAAGGATCTTTGTCATGGTTGCAACATAAGTGGAAAAACGAACACCTGTATCCTGGATATCAACGATGATAACATCTAGACCGCGCATAGACCATTCAGGTGGTTTCACATTTCTGCCAAATACTTCTACAATTCGAGCTTTATATATTGGGTCATACTTCTGGTCTCCCTGAAGTTTGAATCGCTCGTTTTCTTCTGCAAATAACCCATATTGAGGTGTAAAAATAATCTCAACATCGATTTTAGGGTGAACTTTCAAAAGATCTAGAATGTGGATACCTTTTCGATTTACAGCCGTTTGATTAGTAAACACACCTATCGTTTTACCATAAAGTGGTTTAAAATCCATTTGTTCCATAACATCCAATCCATAGAAAATGGAAGGGTGAAATGAAAGATCCGGAACGGGCATGACAATACTATGGTTGAATTGTTGTCCGGAAAGAATAGAAAGCCATAAAATAGCTTTTGCAAAAAGAGTTCGTATTATATTTCCTCGAATCATCACCGTGGAAATCTAATACGATTTATGGTAATTATCCCTGATAGATTCGCTTTGTTCTTCCACCAATCCCTGTAGCAATTACATAGGGTGTGGATTGGATGGTATTCGAAATAGTTTCTATCCGAATCTCATCGGGACCTTCCTGACCAATCATGAGCACTTCATCCCCTTCATTGGGAATTGTATTTCCAAAATCCACCATAAACTGATCCATGCAGATGCGGCCTGCAATTTTGATTTTTTTCCCATTATGGCTAACGTACCCTTTTTCATACCATGGTCGAGGTAAACCATCAGCGAAACCACACTGAATTACACCAATGTGAGTGATAGAATCTGTTTCATACACGCCACCATAACTCACGTGTGTTCCGGCAGGTACTTTGCGTACCGTCACGATGGGGGCTTTGAATGTCATGACTGGTTGTATGGGCAGATCCATAGGAACTTCACTACTGGGAAATGCACCATAAAGAAGCATACCAACACGTACAACATTGTATAAACTCTGATCTACATTGAGGACCGCCCCACTATTTGATAAATGAATATTTTTGAATGAATAGCCCATATCATATGCCACATTTAATATTGACTTGAATTTGGTTTGCTGTTCTATGGCATAAGAAAGGTCCCCCTCATCCGCTGTGGCAAAGTGTGAATAGATACCTTCACATTTAACCTCGGGATAATCGACCAATAATTGAATAATCTCAGGAATTGAATCAACATCAATTCCCAATCGAGTCATACCTGTATCGACTTTTAGATGGGTTCTAAGGGAAAAACCTGTTTCTTTATGGTAAGTGATAACATTGTCCAAATCCATTCTATGTGAAATATTTAATATTAAATTATAATTAATAGCTTCATTTAATCGGCTTTGATCAAGACGGCTGAAAATGAGGATATCTGATTGAATACCTGCATCTCGCAGCTCAATTCCTTCATCAATGGAAAAAACTGCAAAAAAATCGCATCCATGACCCTCTAATGTTTTTGCGCAAGTCGCACCACCATGCCCATATCCGTTAGCCTTGACTACAGCCATGATTGTCTTACCATTTACTTGCTTTTTTACTAGATCAAAATTTGCTTTCAGACGATCAAGATGGATAGTCACTTTGGGGCTTATCATAAGGATATTTCAATTAATATTTTTAGAATATTCTTCAGATAAAAATATTTTTAGTGGCTCAAAATCAGTAAATATTTTTGTACTGCAGGCCATTATCCAACCACTTAAGTTATCTATAGATAACTTATTAATAAGATAAACGGGTTTATTACTTTCATATGCAATTGTGACTTCTGCATGGGTTCCAGCGCCTTTCATAACACTTTCATCCCATAGACAAATAAGATAATCACATTTATTTCGAACTATATCAATATCTCGATCAACACATAATCGTATGAAATTCGTATATTTTTGAATGTCGCTTTCTTTCCAATCACGATAGGATTTGGCACCATATTTTTTTACCAATTTCTCTGATTCAAGGACAGGATTAAAAACAGAATGCCCCAAAGTTTTNCCTAGCCAATATGTTACTTCTTTTCGCCAACCAGCACCTTCATCATTAGCGAACTCCATAGCACCTGATAAATAAGCTATCATTGTTTCAATTTTCGTTTGAGTAAATATCCATTTAACCAGGTCCATCCAATCGAAGTAGCAAGAGGCGTTACAACCCACTCCCAATTAATACGGTTATAAAAGAGAAGNTCTCGAAGCTGAGACAACACCATACTCAATGGATTGTTTGTTAAAATAATGCCTATGTATTCTGGATAAAAATCAAATTCTACTAATACACCTGTACCAAAAATGACAAAAAGAAACATCATAATGGAAAGAGATAAATATGTGGTAATACGGTCCGTCACTATGGAAAGAGTAATCATAAGGTTTGCTAATAAGAAAGAATAAATAAATGCGAAAATGGGGGTTAGAAAATATGCCGTCCATTTGAGTGGTTCAGGCAATAAAGCCGTTAAAACAGCCATAGCAACCAATACATGAAAAAGAGATTCAATAATGGAAGTGGTTAAGAATCCGATAACCAAATGAGTTTTACTGTANGGGGACAATGTAATAGGCATAAAAGATTTCTTATGAATACGAAGATCNAATAAGTCTCGATAAATAATGGCATATGTTGATGATACTGCAATCAGCATTACAATTCCTGGAAATACCCACACTTCATAAGGAATTTTATCCACAGAAAATTTCAAAATATTTTTCATCACCACAGTAATTGAAAGATGTAGTATTAATGGAAATAANACCATTAATGATATCGTTGACCAAANACGATGACGAAGCAGCCAAACCCGTCTCAATAATAATGCCTTAATCAATGAATTCCATCCTTAGCATATTTAGCATCCATAAGATCCTGAAGACTTAGTTTCTTCACTATAATATCTTTCATTATTGCTGTNCTCGCTGCGTTCAGCACTTCAAAGAAGACATTTCTTTCTCGTCCATAAAAGTGTATACTATTTCCAATTCGAGTTGCNTTTTTCACTTTTGGTAATTTGGATAGTGCNTTAAATAAATCTTCAGATAATTCTTCAAATTCGATTTGGAATTGATGAAATTCAAAGGTGCTTCCCAATAGCTTATCTAAACTTCCATCCAACACAATTCGACCATCTTCTAATACGAGAATACGATCATGAGCTTCTTCCACTTCTTGAAGGGACTGACTTACATATAATATTGTTTTTTGACCCCGAAGCCTTAGTAGTAAATCCCATGTATGTCGGTAGGATTCTGCATCCATAAAAGCAGTTGGATCATCCATAATTAGAATATCAGGATCATGGATCATAGCTCGAATAACCATTCCCTTTTTCACGATACCCGGAGAAATATCCTCTACCATTCTTTTCAAAAAAGGAATGATATGGAGTTCCCGAGCCAGTTGCACCATTCGAGTATTAATAGTCTCCGTATCTATACCATACAACATTCCCATAAATTGAATATTCTGTTCAAGTGTTAACCANGGATCTAGATCTAATTCATGNGAAACAAANCCTATAGATGACATNACTTCTTGNCGTCGTTTTTGCGCATCTAATCCATTGATAAATACTTGACCAAATTCTTGATATTCGATTCCTGAGATCACCTTAAGTAGCATGGACTTCCCTGCTTCATTATCGCCAATTATTGCTACAAGAGATCCTCTTTCAACCCCAAAGNTCAAACTAGCAAGAATGGTCTTGTCTCNGATTAGTTTTCCAACTTTTTTTAGTGTAATGCTNGCTTCCATTAATGGGCCTCATACCAGGATTTACCATGACCACAATCCACCACAATCGGCACGGATAATGGTAGTGCCTTTTCCATTTTTTTTATAACTATAGACTGTAGAATCTCTAATTCTCCTAAAGGGACTTCAAACACCAATTCATCATGGATCTGAAGTACCATTTTAGATTTCATTTTTTCAACTTTTAATTTTTTTTGGATTGCNACCATTGCCAGTTTTATCATTTCTGCGTTAGTTCCCTGGATAGGCATATTGATAGCCATACGCTTAGCAGCTTCACGATGGAGATGATTTTTGCTGTCAATATCCCAAACTGGGCGGCGGCGGCCCAACATGGTTTGAACATACTGTTTATCGCGAGCCTTTTCCACTATGGATTCAATATATTTCTTTATACCTGAATATCGATCAAAGTAGGTTTCAATAATTACCTTTGCTTCTTTTTGAGGAATACCCAATTCTTGACTNATTCGAAAAGGTCCAGCGCCATAAAGTAATCCAAAATTGACGATCTTTGCTGTTCGTCGCATTTCAGGGATCACCTCACCCATAGCTACTTTGAAAACATCTGCTGCCGTCCGTGTATGGATATCTTCCCCCTTGTTAAAGGCATCAACTAAGGCTTTATCTTGAGATAAGTGAGCCATTATCCTTAACTCGATCTGTGAATAATCTGCAGAAAACATTTTCCAATCTTCTTGCTCAGATCGAAAAGTTTTTCGAATCTCACGCCCCTGTTCTGTGCGAATTGGAATATTTTGGAAATTAGGATTTCTTGAGGATAATCTTCCCGTAGCCGTAACCGTTTGGCTGAATGTAGAATGGATTCGCTTTGTATCCGGATTGATCAAAGCTGGCAATGCATCAATATAGGTGTTCTTGAGTTTATTGAGCTTTCTATATTCTAANATTAAGCCAGGAAGGNGATGTTCTTTCTTCAATCGCTTGAGAATCTCTTCAGCAGTAGACCGTTTTTTTATTTCTGGCAGTTTCTTGATATCGAAAAGAACATTGGCTAATTGTTGGGTAGAGTTCACATTGAATTCAGTACCAGCTTCTTTGTGGATATCCACAATAAGTTCATCTATCTTTTTTCCCAACTTTATCGACATAGATTCTAACATCTGTCCATCTACAAACATCCCATTAAATTCCATTTCAATAAGAACTGGCAATAAAGGTATTTCAATATCATTAAAGAATTGATCAAGGTTTTCCTTCTTCAATTCCTTTTCAAAAATGTGGGTAAGTTGGAGCGCTATATCTGCATCTTCAGCTGCATAAAATGTTATCTTTTCCANTTCCACTTCCGCCATTGAAATTTGATTTCTCCCTTTACCNATTAGATCCTCAATTGGCACCATATGGTANTTAAGATGTTCTAGGCTCAAATTATCCAATTTTAAATTTCTAGATTCTGGTTTAAGCAAATGNGCAGCCAACAATGTATCAAATTGAATTCCATTTACTTGAATTCCGTGTCTTCTCAGAATCAGTGCATCAAANTTTATATTTTGTCCCGTTTTAGGAATCTTTTTATTTTTCANAACTGGGTGGAGAATATCTAAAACAGATTTAAGGTGNTCATCAAATAAGTTGANTTCTTTTTCTTTATAATGAATGGGTATGTATACACCCTTATCNGGTTTTATTGAAAAAGATANACCAACAATATCGCACCGCATGGGTTCGATAGAAGTGGTTTCCAAGTCAAATGATAGCCACTCCCCTTCTTTGACAGTATNAANAAATTCTTGAATCTCAATTAGGTCTAATAATGCTCTATAATTCTTTTTTGGGCTTTCTTCATNTGTANGCACTTTCCCATCGAATGCANTTAACTGTGTCTGAAGAACTTGAAATTCNAAATCACNAAATAATTCATCCAATTTATTCAAGTCGAATCCATTTGTNGCCATTTCAGTATAATTTATTTCAAGATCCATGTTTGTTTTGATCGTCACCAATTCTTGGCTNAAAACCGCTTTTTCTCTACCATTTTGCAACCCTTCTCTGGCCCGCTTATTCTTCACCNCATCTGCGTGATCCAATGCNCTTTCAAGTGTNCCATATTCCTTAAGTAGTTTTACTGCTGTCTTTTTGCCCACCCCCATTACTCCNGGAACATTATCAGATGAATCACCCATAAGTCCTAGCAAGTCAATAATCTTTTCAGGTGGAACTCCCCATTTTTCTTCAACAGCATCACTATCATAAACTTTGAGTTCTGCCTTTCTCCCAGAAGGTGAATAAAGGAAAATATGCTCATTTACAAGCTGCATAAAATCTTTATCACCACTTACTATGTAAACATCTAATTCGCTTTCATCAGCTTGTTTGGCCAACGTTCCAATAATATCGTCAGCCTCAAAACCCGGTTGTTCTAAAGTTGGAATTCGCATGGCTTTAAGAAGTTTCCATAAGTATGGAAGCTGAGACTGCATTTCTTCCGGCATTTTTTCTCTTGTGGCTTTGTATTCTGGATAAAGTTCGTGTCGAAAGGTTTTTTTTGATGAATCAAATGCTGCCATGAGGTAATCTGGCTTTTCCTGCCGAATTAATTTCAATACTTGATTTATAAAACCAAAAAGGGCAGATGTATGCATACCTTTAGAGTTAATCAAGGGGTTTCGAATCATTGCAAAATGTGCTCGGTACAACATGGCATAACCATCTATTAGGAATATGCGTTTTCTGGTGGATTTCTTATTGGACATCAAGCTTTAAAGTTAAGTTAAAGAAACAGAAAACTCGAGCTTTGAAATACCTTCTTATAAGATATAGTTAGTTTTGTTCTACATTTTATAAATTGATATAGGGAAGCAATATTGATTCCCTACCCTTATTTTATAATGTATATGAAATATTGAAGAATGTATTTCTTGTAGCACCCGGCCAAAAGTAAGCATGGTAGCCATCAGAATCATAACCATAGCCATAAGTTGAATATAGTTTATCAAACAGGTTATTCACCTTTACCATTATTACTAACTCTTTCCATTTATAGTGCACACCTACATTCCACAGTGAAAAAGGGTCGATCATACCTGCTTCTGTATTAGCCCTATCTATGTACATTTGACCGACTCGTCGCCAATCAATAAATAATAATCCATTTTTAATAGGTCGATAATTCATGGAAAGGTTAAACAGAGTGGCCGGAATATTTGGCAAACTCTTTCCATCATTAAAATAATTCATGACCAATGCACCATTGGCGGACATACTCCATCGATTATTAAAGATAAAGCTTGTTTCCCATTCGAATCCCATGTGTTCAGTTGAGTCTGCAGAATAATAATTGTATTCCCCTTCTTGATCTACATTGATATTCTTTAGCTGCTCGTTTAAATACCCGATTCTATAACCATTAAAACGAACTTGACCTTTACCAAATGTGAAATCAATTCCCCCCTCAAAGTCAGAAATCACTTCTGCAGCAGCCATAACTGGTTCACTCCATACATCATCCGCTTTGATAATCTGATTATCTGCAGGCTCTTTCTGTGCCTTTCCCCAACTAAAAAAAACATTAATAGAATCACCTATTTCCCAGATAATACCCATCCGGGGATTAAAAAAATCCCAATTGGCCGATAGTTTATGTCCGGAAGCATGACCTATGGTTTCTTGATTTAATTTCCAATTATGTTTTTGGTTTTGGAAATCAGCCATAATCGTAAAGGGTTGACCTTCCGGATGCCAATTAAAATGTGCAAAAGTAGTAAGTGAATTTTTCTTACCCACATATTTATAGTACCTATACCATTTATCACCAAATTGTTCTGACAGTCTCACATCGGAAAATTGGGAGACTTCACCGTAATGATCACCCGTATAGTATCGCATTTCTCCACCTAAATCTATTTGTAGACCTTGGTTCTTCCATGTTATTACTGGTACAATTCCAAAATAGTTATTATCGATCCATTTTCTTCTTAACAGATCAGTAAGCATACCTTGCTCATCAATATTGGTGTATTGATCATTCACATCCAAATTATAGGAATAATAATCCCGACCTGTTTTAGCTACCTCATAATAGCCTTTTCCTACAACAAGATAACTCACGTTACGAAAATAGAGATTATCTTTGAATTTGGTTTGTGTATTTAGCGAATAGATCTGCTGTAAAAAATCATCCGTATAGGCTTTATAACCCGATCGGCGCTTGGTCCGATTCTTAATATCGGCCATATAAATTCCATCCCAGAGAAGTTGGGTATTCTCATAGCCAATAAGCGAACGAAATTGATTAGTAAATTTTTTACCGCGGTGCTCCAAACCGAAGAACAAACCTTTCTGTTTTGAATTATGATTTTCCCGATATCCGTCAGATTCAATTTGAGATGCTCGAGCCACTATACTAAGATTTTGACCTAGATCATTACCAGATCGGTATCGCCCACGATATTTTGATGTATTCCAATTACCTGAACCAAAGGTCATACCAATTTCTCGTTTATCGCTGGCTATATTCGTATTCACATTGATTGAACCACCGAAAGCAGATGATCCATAAAGACTACTTCCGATTCCTCGCTGAATTTGTACATCTCTAGCATCAGAAAGTATATCACCATGATCAACCCAATATACTTGATGACTTTCATTGTCATTCAAAGGAACCCCATCGATCATAACACCTATACGACTTTGGTCAAATCCTCGGATGGATAGATAGGAATATCCGGTTCCGTTTCCACTTTCACTATAGGCCCAAACACCTGGTTCAGATGCAAGCATCATGGGTACATCCTGAGCAGTATTGCGTGTTTCGATCTCTTTTGTAGTCAAATTTGAAAAAGAGACAGGCGTCATTCCTCTAATTGCCCGGATCGCATTGACGGTTATCTCATCTCCCTGCAAAATAGTGGGGGTCATCAAAATGGTCATTTTTGGTTTTACGATTGTATTAATCTTCTCATATCCGATAAATGAAAAAGATATCTCACTACCTGTTTTGGCAGATATTATAAATGTTCCAAAAATATCGGTTATAGTTCCCGTTTCACCAGATACAATATTGACGCCCACTAGGGGCGTTTGGGATTCTACATCAACAACGATACCTCTCACTTCAATGGATTGACCATTAAGGGTGTAAAGCGTATATAAACTAAAAAGTTGTAAAAATTTCATGTTATTGTTTTTCCTTCGCTGGCATTATCCAGTTCAGGTTCTTGAGTTTTTTCTCAGCCATTTTGATTTTGTACAAAACAGCACCCCAAAACCAAGGTAAAATTAATATTCTTATTCTAATTTTTCCAATATATTTATATCCAAATTAAATATGATAAAATACATAGTCCGTATTTAAATATTTCAAAAAGGATAGTACTAATAATAACACGGGGTTAGATCAAAGATTGTCAATGTTAAAATTAGATTTAACGCTTAAAGGTTCATT
>PAIR01000053.1 GCA_002704905.1 Fidelibacterota bacterium | reverse complement strand
TCTTGGATTGATTATACAGAAAAAACATTTAAATGTGCCTTCTCTACAGTAAAATAAAAAATTATATATAAAAAACTATCAATCGGAAATTAAAAAATGAATAAAAAAACAGGTGCAATAACATTCTTTGGAATTATCATCTTATTCCTCTTGCTCTTCGGTGTAAAGTTTTTTGAAGGTATATGGTCTTTCCCCTCATTCAGTCTTGTACCGTTTATGGTGTTCGCACTACTTGGAACTGGAATATTTACAACAATCTACTTGGGGTTTCCCCAAATTCGCTATTTGCTCCATGGTATAAAGGTAACTCGTGGTGTCTATGACGATCCTAATGAAGCAGGTGATTTATCCCATTTTCAAGCATTATCTACTGCTTTATCTGCCACAGTAGGAATCGGAAATATTGCGGGTGTCGCAACTGCAATATATTATGGAGGACCTGGCGCACTTTTCTGGATGTGGATTACCGCATTTTTTGGTTCCGCACTTAAATTTGCAGAATGTACACTTGCAGTTGAATATCGTGATTTTGATAAGCAGGGTATGACTGCTGGCGGACCAATGTACACAATAGAACGTGGATTGGGAATTAAATGGCGTTGGTTGGCAATCATATTTGCTTGTTTCGCAGTTATTTGTTCTTTTGCAACTGGAAATGCCATCCAATCCTTCACTCTATCTGATCAAATTTATTCTGAAGTCACCCAAATGGTTGGTTCTGAACACTGGTTAACAATCAAACATCAATTGATGGATAATTATGCTGTCTCAATTCAACAAATAATTAATGGAGTATTGATAGCAACTATTTCAGGCTTAGTCATCATTGGTGGAATTAAACGAATTGGTAACGTCACTTCCTATTTGGCCCCCTTTATGGCTGTTATTTATTTCATTGCCGCTATGTTGATTATTTTGGCTAATATCACAGATATTCCAGCAAGCTTTGCAAGTATTATATCTATGGCTTTTAACCCTCCTGCAGCTGTCGGAGGAGTCGCTGGTGGTACACTTTTGGTTGTTATGAACACAATGCTTTGGGGCGTAAAACGAGGACTTTATTCTAATGAGGCTGGACAAGGAAGCGCTCCAATTGCCCATTCAACTGCAAAAACGGAATTTCCTGTCCGAGAAGGTGTAGTTGCACTTTTGGAACCTTTCATTGATACAATTATCATTTGCACGTTAACAGGATTAACTATTATTGTCACTGGCACATGGCACCACACAGAATTCTATACAACCAGAATCGATCCAACTTTTACAGGAGAATTGCTGAATGGAAGTCTGTTAACATCTCTTGCCTTTAAAAATGGATTAGCGTGGTTATTCCCTTTCGGAGATAAGATTATTACACTAGGTGTACTATTGTTTGCTATTTCAACGGTGATCAGTTGGTCATTCTATGGAGATCGTGCGACTGATTATCTTTTTGGTGAAAAAGCCATTCCAGTTTATCGATCTTTCTACATCTTTTTTGTTTTCATTGGTGCCGTTGCGAGCCTGGAAGCCATATGGGCCTTTGGAGATGCTGCCCTAGGATTCATGACATTTCCCAACTTGATATCCATTATTCTCTTATCTCGTGTACTAAAGAAATTGACAACAAGTTATTTTGATATAGAACACCAAGTATATAAGTAATCCTCAAAGAAATCTCTTAAAAAGGGTGCATTTTCTATGAAAGATCTAATGCTTCAAGTTGCTTTACAGGCAACCAATAAAGCTGTCGATCTTATTATTGATGCACTCAAGAATCCACGAATGACTAACTATAAAGGTCGAACAAACCTAGTTACAGAAACGGATCGTCTATCAGAAAAATCAATCATTAATCATATACGTGACACTTTCCCAACACATAGTATTTTAGCTGAAGAAAGTGGATCTGATCAAAAAAAACCAGAATATTTATGGATTATAGACCCCTTAGATGGGACNACCAATTTTGTCCATGGATATCCTTCATTCGGTGTTTCTATTGCTTGTTTAATTAATGGTATACCAACTATTGGGGTCATANGTGAACTTCCAGCCAACCATCNATATTTTGCGATAAAGGGCAAAGGATCTTATAAAAATAATATGCCGATTCATGTATCAGGAACAAAGAATTTAGACCAGTCTTTATTGGTTACTGGATTTGGCTACAATCATGGCGATCTATGGAATGCTAATATGTCTTTATTCAAACAATTTACAGATTTGACGCAGGGCGTCCGGCGTTTGGGAGCAGCAGCAGTTGATCTTTGCCACGTAGCCTGTGGAATTGTTGATGGATTTTGGGAATTTGACCTTAAACCATGGGATACGGCTGCAGGCATTCTTTTAGTGGAAGAAGCTGGTGGAACAATTACTAGAATGGATGGTGATAACTACTCAATATATGATAAACATATTGTGGCTTCTAATGGCCAGATTCATAAGGATATGCTGTATTATACGCAAAATACTGTTAAGTCACTGAACGTCTAGTGTTTTAACAACCTTCGTTCCAATCCCTATTTTAAGTGTATCACCGGAAGATATAATTCCGACACCACCTGGAGAGCCAGTAAAAACCAAATCACCTNTAAGCAGCGGAATTTTTTTGGATAGATAATCAATTTGTTCCGAAATAGAATTTATCATTTGATTGATATGACCACGTTGCTTTTCGACGCCATTAATTTCTAACCAAAATTCTTCATCAATAGGACCGTTTTTGAAATCTGATAATACAGCAGACCCTTTAAATGATTTAGACAAAAGCCACGGTAATTTTTTATCCTTTAATTTATTTTGGAAGGGGCGGTCCGTGAGATCTAGTCCTAAAGCATACCCGCCAATATAAGATGTTGCATTACCTGAAAATATATTTTCACAATCCTTATGAATNATTATCACTATCTCCAACTCATGGTGGATCTCTCTTCCTTCTGGAAGATAGATCAGATTACTCGTATTCAATGCAGGAAGGGATTTTTGGAAAAAAAACGGTTCATCTGGCTCATCATTATTGAGTTCAGAAATATGATCTAAATAATTTCGACCAATACAATATATATTTCTAACAAATATAGACTCTCCTGTGGGCATAACTATTGAATATTCATTCATGAATTAAATAATTTTTCTACTTGTATTTTAATTGATTCATTGAAGGTGTAAATCCCATCGTTTGTTAGTCGACCAATTGTTGTTGATGGAACACCAATTGACATGCAAATTCGTTCGAATTCCATAAGATCTACTTCATTAATAGTTACAATAACTAATCCTTGCGTTTCACCAAATAATAGTTCGGGCGTGGATAATTTTGTTGAAAAATGAATTCGTGCACCCAATTCCGAATTTTTTGGAAATAATTTTGCTATCGTAGTAGCTATACCACCTTTTCCTACTGGCCTTGCAGATTGAATTAATTGTCCATTAATAGCTGTGAGCACAACTTCTTGAATTCGCGATTCCATTGATAAATCAACACTAGGTCGACGCCCCCAGTCATTCATATTTAATAAATCTAAATATTTACTACCACCCAATTCACCTCTATGGCTACCTATAATTGATATATACTGGTAAGGAGATTGAAAATGTATTGGAAAGTCTGAATCAATAATGCGCCTGCCCATAACAAAGAATGAACCNGAAGGTTGATTCTTTGTGAATTCAAATGCAAAATTATCCAAGGTAATATTCAAATGTTTACCTGCAGATTTAATACCACTCAAAAAAGACCCTTTTTCAGGAGTATTATCTTCATGAATAGATAGAAAACCAGTAGCAATTTCAGGACGGATTCCAGCACAAATTAAATGTCTAGAAGCGTTGGAAATTGCTGTAATGGCGCTCATTTTAANATCATATAAATTNTATATAATCGCTATCATTCGAAGCATATCCGTAGTGTTTACCATTTTTAGTCAAAATTTTTGTTTCAACAATATTCTTATTATTGCAAAATAATGCTTTAAGATCTTTATTGTAATTTTTTTTCACTTTCAACTTAGGTTCAGAATCTTTAGGCATAGATATTTGCATTTTTATTTCATCTGAATAAAATATTTCATTTTCAATTATATTGAGAACTTCTACAGAAATGAATCCAGCTTCTTTTTCACCTGCATTAATTATTACAGCAAGTTCTTTAATCAATTGTCCCAATAAAATAAATTCAATATTTCTGGAAGAAACGAAAGACTGAAATCTGTTTACTGATCGACGGTCAACATGTATAAGCAACCCATGAATTCTTTTTGCAGCTAAATTTTTCACAGTGTCTATATTAATTGAAATTCCACACGTATTTGATTTGATCAATTCATATAAAGCATTTCCAAGGCCACACTTATGTACAGGTGAAATATCTATAATGAGCTCGCTTTTTTTCAATGCAGAAATAAACGAATGATTCTTTTTCCCCTTTAATAAATACACCCTCCCCAATGAGGGAGAGTCTTTTTTGATGGTACTATCTTCCGAACCCAAAATTATTGATCCCCTATCATTTGAGATTGAATTAATTTTTTTACCATATCTGGAATTGATGATATGATCTCCAACAAAATAACGAATGTCGCTTTTTCCTTGAGCTATTAAAATCAAAGATGGATTATGTGGGGAAATAGTTTTGACTTGGTCCAGTTCATTTCGGAAAGTATTTTGAATAGTAAACGACTTTTGAAACAATTTAATAAATTGATTTTCTATAGGTTTAGGTAAACGGCCTAAGTATTTATGGATTTTCGATAATTTCATCTTTTATTTATTTATACGTAAACGAGTTCCCTGATCTAAATCAAACCCCATTCCTGGTATACATCACTAATACTATCCCAGGAGAAACCTTTACGAGCTAAAAAGTTATTTAATCGCTTTTGATCTTTATTATTTATTGATNGATGTTTTTGTATTTTTCGTTTATTAAGNTGGGCAACAATAAGATCACGCACATTAAANTCTTCATAGATTTCATTAACAAGCTTCTCAAGTAGTTCCTTTGGAAGTTTATGCGGAAAAATCTCAGATCGTAAAGCCCTTGGTCCAATCTTTTTATTTTTAACTTTTTCTCGAACAAATGCTTTACCAAATGCCTCATCATCCAAATATTTTAATTCAAGCATATGNTNGATGACATGGTCAATTTCGACTANATCAAAAGATTTTTNTCTAAGGCGATTTCGCATTTCAGAAATACTCCGCATTCTAAACCCTAAAAGACGGTACCCTGCATCTCTTGCTTCTTGAAATCGCATTTCCTTCCCATACGATTCAATTTCTTTTGAAGAAACTGTATCACCTTCAATCAAGGGGTTTAAAACAAAAGCGTCTTCAGTAACCTTGAAGACGCTTTTGTTATCTAAATAAATGATAAATCGGTCCGAATATTTTGTGGACCTTTTAATATTTACAATTTTATGATTGGCCATTCTCCACAGGAGCCTCATCCAGACCCATAAATGCCTTAACTTTAGAAACGACTTCNTCTTTTATATCATCATTATCAACTAAAAACTGTTTAGCGTTTTCCCGGCCTTGACCAATTTTCGCATCACCATAAGAGAACCAAGAGCCCATTTTTTGAATAATATCACCCTGCAGTGCAATATCTAGGATATCACCTTCATAGGAGATNCCCTTATTATACATTAAATCAAACTCTACTTGNTTGAAAGGTGGAGCAACTTTATTCTTAACAACTTTAACGCGAGTACGATTTCCAACTACATCTTGACCATCTTTAATGGTTGTTATACGACGAATTTCCATACGCACAGATGTATAGAACTTTAACGCCCTACCTCCTGGAGTNGTCTCTGGATTACCAAACATAACTCCAATTTTTTCACGAATCTGATTAATAAAAATAACCGAAGTACCAGAACGACTTACTGTACCCGTCAATTTTCGAAGAGCCTGAGACATTAGCCGAGCCTGTAAACCCATATGAGAGTCGCCCATATCACCTTCAAGCTCAGCTCGAGGAACTAATGCTGCAACTGAATCAATAACTATCACATCTAAAGCACCACTTCGTACCAGCGTTTCTGTAATTTCAAGTGCTTGCTCTCCATGATCAGGTTGAGACACTAATAATTCTTTTAAATTTACGCCTAGTTTTTCTGCATATTCTGGATCCATAGCGTGCTCAGCATCAATAAAAGCTGCATAACCACCAGTTTTTTGAGCTTCTGCAACAATTTGTAATGCTAATGTGGTTTTACCAGATGATTCTGGGCCATAAATTTCAATGACTCTACCTCTCGGCACACCACCTATACCAAGCGCAACGTCCAATGAAAGACAACCAGTTGAAATACTTTTACTAAAAGTAATCGGTGCATCTGGATCAAGATGCATAATTGAACCCTTACCATATTGTTTATCAACTTGCGATATTGCATTTTCCAAAGCTTTTGATTTTTTATCTTTTGTCGCAGTCATTTGTTTCCTAAAGTTAATTATTTTCAAAAAAGTGAGTGCTTAAAATAGTATACACAGGTCCATTTGGGAAGAGTTCACTAGTGATAAATTGAATTTTTTCTACCCGAAAAGAAATTGGATCATAGGACTTAGCTAAAAAAGAGGCAATATCAGGCGTTCGTTTTTGAGGATATTTACTTCGACCTAATGTTATATGTGGATGGAATGGTTTATCATCTTTATAAAATCCAAGTGACTCCAAACTTGATTGAATTTCATTATACAAGTTTTCTAATTTAGAGATTTCACCTGTTATTCCTGACCATAAAACACGCGGTCTTTCTTTTTTCGGAAAACATCCTGTGCCTTCAATTTTCAATTCAATAGTTTCCGTATTTTTTGAAATTGATTCCAATACATCCTGAATAGGTTTGAATGATGATTCTGGTGTATCGCCAACAAATTTAAGTGTTAAATGCAACCGATCTTTTTTAATCCATTCTATACGTCCAAATTTTTCAGATATTACAGATCTTAATTTATCCTGCAATCCAAATACAGCATTAGGCACTGGAATAGCAACAAATGTTCTTATCAGACTATAATCCATTAAGTAAATAAAGACGTATTATATTTAATGCTGCCTGGCTTGTAATTAATTTATTTGTTTTTCGGTGATCTGTAAATGTAAATCGGAATGCTTTTTCATATTCAACGGTACTTATACCAACATAAACTAATCCAACTGGTTTATTTTTGGTTCCACCGGTTGGACCGGCAATGCCTGTTGTGGATATACCAATATCTGCTTCAAATGACTCTCGAACGCCATTAGCCATCTCTAAAGCCGTCAGTTCGCTAACTGCACCATGAGATGCCAAAGTCTCTTCATTGACATTTAATGCATTAATTTTTAGAGCATTGGTATATGCCACAATACCACCTTTAAAATATAATGAACTACCAGATACGTTTGTTAATCGATCAGCAATTAATCCACCTGTACAAGATTCTGCTGTTGCAACGGATTTATTCTTAGCAGTTAAAATTTCACCTAACGCTTCTTCTAATTCTATGTCTTCACTGCCAAAATGATATTTTTTTATAATAGGAAAGACATCTTTAAGAAACTCGTCAAAGGCTCTTTTATCATAAGAAGAAATACGTAAGTCTACTCCAATAAACTTTGGTAAAAATGCTACATCNACATTTAGATGGTTTTCTAATAATGGTTCNATTCTCTCATATAGTACAGATTCCATAATNCCTGTTGTTCNAANTGTACNTACAAATATTTTATTTTCAATTCTTGNTTCGATCNAAGGTAGNATCGNTTTTTNCATCATGGCTTTCATTTCTGAAGGTACNCCTGGCATTGAAAANAAGTCATATCGATCATTCTTAAAATGNAGACCNCTNGCAGACCCAGANGGGTTAGNTATNATATCTCCATTNNTGGGNCTAACAGCCTGGTTCCGGTTNGACTNGGGAATAATACTNCCACGNTTNGANAATTTTTCAGTTAATATNNNCCAATATTCTTCATCAAATTNTGGTTTNNCTCCAAAATATTCATATAAAACAGTTGCGGTAATATCATCATGAGTNGGNCCNAATCCACCTGTACAAAATACAATATTAATATTCTTCGGNACGTTATTNAATGCATTNAGNATTGANTCTTTNTCATCATTTACNGTAATGTGCCAATCTACTTTACCACCNATAGNNGTTANCGATNGNCCAATCCATGCAGCATTCGTATCTGTTCGAGTNCCATTTAANAATTCAGCNCCAATTGTAATTAAACCTANTTTCAAAGAAANATCCAATATGCAAATAAAACAACAAAGTAGGCAATGANACCTGCNANAACATCATCTGCCATTATGCCCCACCCTCCAGGTANTNTCTCCATACGTTTCACCGGTCCNGGTTTTACAATATCAATAATGCGAAATGCAATAAATCCNATAACGCCTGTATANATATTGACNGGCAACATTGTAAATGTTATCCACTGNCCTACCCATTCATCAATGACGATCCTAGATGGNTCGTGTTCTTTTGAATTTTTTACAATTCTATCTGAAGCTATATAACCCAATATTAAAAGAAAGATAGTTACAATAGGTAAAAAAAATAAGTCAATATTAGTAAACAGAAAATACCAGNATATTGTGGCAATTAGGCTGGCCCAAGTCCCAGGAGCAAAAGGCANCTTACCAATATAAAAAACAGTACCAATACATTCAGCTGCCAAGCGTGTCATGGGTCAATTCATTATTTCTTTTATCGCTTTACGATTATCCTGAATATAAGCAAAACCGGTATATAATGTAAAAATGGATACAATCGACGTTAAATAATAGACCAGTTCATATTCATTAATAAACCAATGGATTTCACTTGAAAATAATAAATCAATACCCTTAAGGCTTAAATATAATAGTGTGAAAATGATAATACCGATCTGGGCACTTGTTTTGGACTTTGCAATTTTACTTGTCATCATATTCAAACCATTACGAGACATTATCAGACGTAATCCAGTTACAAAAAGATCACGGAAAACAATAAGGCCCACCATCCAAAAATCTATGAGTCCCATAA
>PAIR01000052.1 GCA_002704905.1 Fidelibacterota bacterium | reverse complement strand
CTGATGAAGACAAACAAGAAATCCATCAATTTATTGAACCAATTCTTAATGAATTCAGTGAGAAAAATATAAGGGTTCATCAGGATTGGAGTCCCAATTCTCCCGGTTTCAAATTTAATGAATGGGAAATGAAGGGAGTCCCGATTCGTTTAGAAGTAGGNCCAAAAGATCTAGAAAAAGGACAAGCAGTTATTGTTCGTCGTGANACTGGTGAAAAACAATTTATTAAAAAAAGTGATATTNCCCATACGATTTCCACTTTATTGGAGGATATACAGGCAACACTTTTTGAAGAAGCAAAAGTNTTCCGCTCTGAAAATACTCACGTAGTTTCTTCTTATAANGAATTNAAAGATGTGATTGCGAATCAAGGCGGGTTTGTCCGGTGCGGATGGGATGGAACAGNAGAGACGGAGAAGGCTATTAAGGCCGAAACAAAAGCAACTATTCGGGTCATCCCATTTAATGAAGATACAANAGGATTAACCTGTATTTATTCTGGGAATGCAGCCAAGCACGAAGTTATTTTTGCTAAGGCATATTAGAGNTAGTGNAAATGNNCTAAACCTTTAAANTCTAGTACATTTTATCACATAATGATNACNAATTCAACCGCAATTGTNCTTAAGCGGTTTCCTTATAGCGAGACAAGTATTATNGCNCGATGTTTCGTAAGAGATATGGGGAAATTGAGTTTNATTGTTCATGGNGCTCACCGGAAAAAATCACCTATGGGAGCCTATTTTCAAACAGCAAATTGTTTAGATTTGGTTTATTATTACAAAGAGAATCGAGANCTNCAAACCATTTCCAAAGCATCATTTTATTGCTCATGGCGNATTATTCCAACGGACCTGAAAAAGATATCATATGCCNTGGCTATGATTGAATTAACCGATAAATGTCTCATTGAAAAAGATCCTCANGGTGATCTCTATGATGANCTANTAAAGGCATTAGATAGAGTCGAGAATGAGACTAATCAATTAAATTTGGTTTATTGGTATTATCAATATCGACTTTTAACACTTTTGGGTTTTAAACCAGATTTATCTCAGTCAGAATTGGATTATGTTCCCTTGCCTAATCCGTTTTCAGGTCCACATTCGAAGGCCATATTTAATCATTTTCAAAAAGGTGAAACAGGATTGCATTCCAACTTAAATATCACTGCGAAAGATCGCCGAGCAGTNAGTAATTATTTAAATACCTGTTTAAATGTCCATTTTGAAGGCTTAAAAAATTTAAAATCTCTTCAGATACTNCGAGAAATNGCATCACCATGATNTATAANGGTATTTTGCGACAATCNGGTGGTAANCATTATTTAGAAATGGAAAACGGTCAGAGGCATTTTGAAGATCGCCATATTTGGAAAG
Source organism: Fidelibacterota bacterium (assembly GCA_002704905.1). Taxonomy (GTDB): domain Bacteria; phylum Fidelibacterota; class Marinisomatia; order Marinisomatales; family TCS55; genus TCS55. The sequence continues at coordinate 8,727 of PAIR01000052.1, read as the reverse complement.
GTTATGTACATCACTGGATANATCAAAAGGTTTGTGTCCGTGAGCTGTCTCAAAAAGATTATGAATCCAACGAACAAATTTTAATTATNTGGCCAGATTTCCTAATGGAAGAAATACCCTTTGTGGAGATTTATTACAATGAGCGTCTAACTAAATATCCTACATCGCGATGTGGCCANAATGCCATAAATGTAAATGGTGAATTTTTNAACTTTTCTCACTTGATTAATGAAAATGAAATTATGGATACAGCCGAATTTATGTATCGGCCAGCGTTGGGTGAATTTTCTCCTTCACCTTATACTGGNAAATTTGAAATCAGGGAAGATGGTACTGCATATTATGACAAATTTGGACGCAATTTTATGCGGTCAATTGAAGTAATTCGCATTACGGGNATTAATACTGAAAAACTATCAAAAATTTACTACGATACGTTAAATAAGATTNTTGAAACTCCAACCAATCCGAAAAATCCAGAAAAGTATCGNGACTTCAGTATTTTTCGTAATAGTTGNACAACCATGATTCGAGATGGACTTCAGACCTATGGGTTGAAGCAAATTAGAGGAGTTCTGCCNAGAGATTTTTTTATAAGTGCAGCATGGGAAATATTGAAAGCCAGAGAGAGCATGGGATTAAATGTNAAAATTTTTACCCTNCCCCAGTTAAAAGTACCAGAGGCTCCATANAGCAAAAAAACTCCCATATTTAATCCAAAAAACTGGATAAGAAATAGAAAAATATNNAATATGAAATTAGTATGAATCGTGNGACTATTTTATTGATGATATTCTTTATTGGTTGTNAAACAAACAATATTGATTTATCGCCGGGNGTTTCATGGGAATTAGCTTCTTACAGGGCCAAAACCATATCAAATGTNCGATATGAAATNTCATTAAAGATCCCNGATAAAGTTGATNCACCTATTATAGGTTTGGAAACGATTCGGTTTAATTTATTAAAATCGGCGCAAGATCTGGTTCTTGATTTTCGTCAGCCTTCAGAATATATCCAAAGTATNGAAGTGGGTCAAAAAGAAGTCNAATATTTGGCTGATAATCAACACATAANTATTGANANAACNCATTTTGTAGCTGGAGAGAATAGTATTAAGATCAATTTTAGGGCAGGNGATATGTCCTTGAATCGTAACGATGAGTTCCTCTATACGTTATTTGTTCCCGATCGTGCTGCAACGGCCATTCCATGCTTTGATCAACCCAATTTAAAAGGACGATATACACTGACCCTTGATACGCCAAAGACATGGACAGCACTGACNAATGGACCCTTGATTGANGAAATAGAATTTGAGNAAAGACGCTTATTTCGTTTTGGCGAAACNAAACCAGTAAGTACATATATTTTGGCTTTTGNAGCCGGCAAGTTTGAAAAAATTACAGAAGAACGAAATGGCAGGAAAATGACGATGTACCACAGAGAGACAGATTCAGTAAAAGTTGCNCGTAATAAAGATGCAATTTTTGACCTNCATATGAATGCNATCTCGTGGATGGAAGATTATACAGGTATTAAATATCCATTCCAGAAATTNGANTTTGCCTTAATACCTGGTTTTCAATATGGAGGGATGGAGCATCCCGGCGCAATTTTTTACAAGGATGTAAGTTTATTTTTAGAAACAACGGCTACAACAAATCAATATTTAAGNCGTGCTGGGCTGATTTCCCATGAGACGGCTCATATGTGGTTTGGGGATCTTGTGACAATGAACTGGTTTGATGATGTNTGGACAAAAGAGGTNTTTGCAGGATTTATGGGTNGTAAGATAATAAATCCAGCTTTTCCTGAAATANACCATGACCTTCGATTNTTNAGCAACTATTCTTCTGCTTATGGGGTNGATCGCAGTGCCGGAGCGAACCAAATTCGCCAGCCATTAGAAAATTTAAACTTGGCAGGAACTCTTTATGGTTCTATCATTTATGCGAAAGCACCAGTGATAATGAAACATTTAGAAATATTGGTAGGAGAGGAAACTTTTCAAAAAGGAATGCAAACTTATCTTCAAACATATAGTTATACAAATGCCACTTGGCATGACTTGATAAAAATACTTGACAATCTTTCAGAAGANAATCTTACNGNCTGGAGTANAATATGGGTTGATGAACCTGANNGGCCTATCATTGATATCNATATCCAGANAAATAATGATGGTTTGATTTCTAGATTAAAGCTCAAGCAATCAGATGTAAAAAAGAAAAACAGATTATGGGGTCAAAATCTTAAAGTACGGTTTGGATATAATTACAAAGATAAAGTTCTNCCAGTTTATTTGAAAGGCAGAACCGTCAATGTATCTGAAGCAAAAGGGCTACCACAACCAAATTATATACTTCCAAATGGCGCTGGTATTGGATATGGCTATTTTAAATTGGATAAGAACAGTCGATCATACCTTATAAAACATCTTCCAGAAATAGATAACGCTTACATTCGAGGAGTTGCCTGGCTGAATTTATGGGATGATATGCTTTATGGCTTATCAGAGCCAATGGAAATTATTCAATTATGTGTTAATGCATTGCAAACGGAAGATGATATCCTAAATATTCAACGTATCCTTGAACGGATAAATTCTGCTTATTGGTCTTATTTAAGCCCATACCAACGTAATCAAATGGCAAGTGAGCTGGAATTGAAACTCAGAAGTCACATAGCTCAAGCCGAATCAATTTCAATGAAATCCACTTTCTTTAGAGCATTAAGGTCAGTGACACTTACTAGAGAAGGATATAAATGGTTGAAAAATATATGGTTGGAAACCGATTCAATCCCTGGACTGAAATTATCAGAACGTGATTATATTGCAATAGCATCAGAATTGGCATTACGAGCTAATGCGGATAGTGATGAAATATTATTAACACAATTAAAACGAATTAAAAATCCAGATCGAAAAGCGCGGTTTTCGTTTATTATGCCTGCTTTATCCAATAATCAGCTTGTTAGAGATGAATTCTTTGAATCCATAAAAAAAGAACATAACCGTTCTAAAGAACCTTGGGTCCAATCGGCTATTGGGTATCTCCATCACCCATTGCGGGCCAGGTCATCAGAAAAATATATTCGTCCCAGTTTAGAATTATTAGAAGAAATTCAACGAACAGGCGATATATTTTTTCCAGCTCGGTTTGTGAGCGCAACTCTATCTGGATATCAAACTAAAAGCGCCGCAAATATTGTTAAACAATTTTTGGATGAGAATCAAAATTATTCCCCTCGATTAAAACTTAAAATTCTACAGGCGGCAGATGGTTTATTCCGTTCGGCTGAAATATTGAATTAATAAAAAAGGAACGGATTTCCTAATAATTTGTATAAATTTCCACAATTCATAAATTAATATGCGCTATCAATTTCAATCAGAGCAAGGAAACATTGCATTTAAACCACAGTATTTCACTGATGCGATTAAAATATTAATCTTGGTCAATATAGTGGTGTTCTTTTTCAGATACATTGCTCAATCTCAAATCGATTTAGCACAGATATTTGGACTATCCTCGGGAAATATCTGGCCGATGATTTGGCAGCCCGGGACCTATATGTTTGTTCATGGAGATTTCTTTCACATTTTTATGAATATGTTCGTCTTATGGATGTTTGGATCAGAGATGGAATCTATTTGGGGGCGAAGTGAGTTCCTGAGATATTATTTTACCACAGGAATTGGTTCCGGCTTAATCTGGCTCCTTTTTAATATGGGAAACCCTTATGCTGTTCTCATAGGGGCAAGCGGTGCTATTTATGGGGTATTATTGGCCTATGGGCTTATGTTTCCAAATCGTAAAGTGTTAATCTATTTTTTGTTCCCCGTAAAGGTAAAATATTTTGTTATTTTCCTTGGGGGTATGGCCTTTATATCATCTATGGGTGCTTCAGGATCGAATATAAGTCATCTCACACATTTATCTGGAATGGTGATTGGATTTATTTATTTAAAGTCGTCTTGGACATGGTCACGTCTTAAACTTTTTTTCAATTCAAAAGTGGCAGAGATAAAATATAATAAAACTGAAAAAACTGAAAAACGCCGGATGAATATGCAACAAAACATAGATCGATTACTGGATAAAATTCGTGAGGTAGGGTATGATGGTTTGACGGATGATGAAAAAGATGAATTATTTACCCGTAGTCGCCATTTGGGTAAAGATTTAGATAAAGATTAATTTAATTTCTTTTCCTCTATGACCTTAAACACTTTTTCCCCTTTCTTTGCCATCCGGTACTTTTCACGTGCGAGCTCCTCAATGTATTTGTAGTCTGACTTCAGTTTTGTTTTTTCACTTTCTAAAGCTATCTTTTCTTCACGAAGGGAATTTATTTGTTTTTGAATCTGAGCTCGCTCGGTTTTTAATGTATACAGTTGATAAAGCCCATGGTCACCAAAAAAGAAAATAATAAGCAATGCCACTGCGCCCATGATAAGGATCGCTCGAATTATCCGTTTTTGAATCTTTACGCTAGATGACCGAAGTAAATTCTTACGTTTAGAACGACTGTATTTTTTATTACTAATCAAGATTTACCCAGTACTTCTATTCCAGGATATTTAGCTTTAGATCCAAGTGCTTCTTCAATGCGAAGTAACTGATTATATTTTGCAATNCGATCTGTTCGAGATGCAGATCCTGTTTTNATCTGACCCATNCCCATAGCCACAGAAAAATCAGCAATAGTGACATCNTCAGTTTCACCAGATCGATGGGANACAATGGCACCATAATTATTTGATTTTGCAAGATCAATTGCTTGAATTGTTTCAGTGACTGATCCGATTTGATTGAGTTTAATNAGAATTGAATTCATCGCATTTTCTTCAATGGCTTTTTGTAGTCGTGTAATATTAGTCACTGTTAAGTCGTCACCTNCAATTTGACATCTATCTCCGATAGCTTTTGTTAATTTCTTCCATCCTGTCCAATCATCCTCAGCCAAGCCATCTTCTATGGATACTATTGGGTATTGATCCACCAATGATTTAAGGTATGTAACCATATCTTCTGATGTATACTTTTTTNNCTCTGAAGATAAAAGGTAGTGACCGTCTTTATAGATTTCGCTAGANGCCACATCCAANGCCAAAAACAAATCTTTACCAATTGAATAGGGTGATNGCTCTATCGCTTCCAAGATAACCTCAACAGCTTCNGCGTTAGATCGCAAATTTGGAGCAAANCCACCTTCATCTCCGACAGCTGTATTAAGCCCTTTTTTCTTCAATACAGATTTCAAATAATGAAAAGTTTCTGTTCCCATTTGAAGGGCAAGTGAAAATGATTCTGCACCAATAGGAACAACCATAAATTCTTGGATATCNACATTNTTATCCGCNTGGCTTCCGCCATTTAATATATTCATCATGGGTATAGGTAGAGTTGTAGCATCCTCACCNCCAAGATACATAAACAAAGGAAGCCTTTTTGTCTGGGCTGCAGCGCGGGCTGTAGCCATGGAAACGCCTAAAATTGCATTTGCGCCTAAACGGCTTTTATTAGTGGTCCCATCCAATTCAATCATTGTTTGATCGATGTTTGTTTGATCACTTGCATCCATGCCTATAAGTGCATCAGTAATGATCGTATTNACATTTANTACAGCNGTTTGAACACCCTTACCAAAATAACGATTTTGTTTATNATCACGAATTTCAACCGCTTCATGTTCACCCGTGGATGCCCCTGAAGGCACAATTGCTCTCTCCAATGTTCCATCCTGTAATTGAACTTCAACTTCTATAGTTGGATTTCCTCTTGAATCGAGGACTTCACGACCAAATATGTGCGCAATATTCATAATNGAATTGAATTCTCCGAAATATTTATAAAGATTTTCTATCTAGATNTTAGGAACTTCTAAGCTGATTCACGAGGAGAAAAGATAGAAAAAAACTGCTTATTCAAAAATTGTTGATTAATTCCTATTTGTGTTTAAATTCCATGCGATAGAAATGACAGTGGAACAGATAACCACATACACAAAACGCGAAAGAATTGAGCAATTGGGGGCGGGGGATACCTGCCCCTTTTTTTGTTCAATTAAACCTAACCAAGGAGGAACCTAATGGCTGATTTTACTTCAACCGTACAGGGTATTGCCAATTCCGTAGTTGGCTTGATTAAAGCACTTATTGTGATGTTTGTATTCGTAAACGTCCTTTACTCGACAGGGTTTGATCCCATCGGCGGAATTGTAGATCTAGTTGAGTCTTTCCTAGACGGAGGATTCTCTGGTCTCTTGGCCTTGTTAATCTTTGTATCTTTCGCAGGTTAACCAGTAGAAAAAAGGGGCCTTTTTTGGTCCCCTTTCTGCTTAAATAATCCTAGGAGATAACAAATGAATAAGGCCTTTGACACCGTAACCTCGTTTATCGGCGATGTAACNAGCCTTTTAAAAGGCTTGGTCGTCCTCGGTATCGTGGTCGGTATTCTCTTTGACGACTACTTTGGTGTCATTGCAGGTATTGGCAACTTAATGAGTAAATTTGGCGATGCCGGATTTGCTGGCCTGCTTGCTTTGATGCTCATCGTATTTTGGTATAAAAAATAAGTACCAAAAAGTAAGTTGACAAACGCCTCGTAGAAATACGGGGCGTTTTTGTTTTAGTCTGATTTGATTTAAAAAAACATATACTATGATCATCTTTTGACGATTTATTGTTTATCGATAAAAGTCAGGATAATTTCTAACCTATGATTCGTCGATTCCTCCCAATTATTCTCATATTTAATTTACTGTTTTCAATCAGTATAGCAGGGACTATCCGAGTGGTAAACCGTGTAGATAATTCAATGGAAGATATTCGCACTCTTGATCGGCTTAGAGGCACCTATGTTTCAACTCGAGATGTCTCACGAATACTAGCAAAGCGGAATCCTTTTGTTAATGAAGAACGAGGAAAGATGGTTCTCTATCTAGGGGATCATCGGATTAAGATATCAGGAAACAGCAGTTTTCTACTGGTAGATGAAGAGGTCTTTCAGATGCCTATGTATGCAATCCGTTCTGGAAACGATATTTTTTTACCAGCAGAGTCATTTTTTGATATTATAAAACGNACTGCTTTACCTGGGATTAAGTATGACCCCCGTCGAATGGTATTAGATATAGATATAAAATCATTTACCATTACTAGTTTAAAAATTTCTCAAAAGGCAAATGGAACCATTATACGGATTCAGACACGGAATTTATTCCCTGAAGGCAATATTAGTTCATTTTTTCATGAGAATGGCTGGTTTTATATTACAGTAGCTGGAGGACTTGCTGATACAACAGAATTACGTAGGAGTGATACGAGAGGCGTGATTAAAAGTGTGGTGGCAGATCAATTGGGTGGAACTTCACAGCTAGCTTTTCAGATGCGTACAAAAGTAGAAAGTCACGAATTGTATCAAAGCAAAGACCCCAGTGAAATTATTGTTTCATTAAGGACATCAATTGATAACAACCTAGAACGAATCAATAAAGTAAAAGATCGTTGGAAACTCAATACTGTNGTTTTAGATGCGGGCCATGGAGGAAAAGACCCCGGAACTACAGGAANACAAGGTACAAAAGAAAAAGATATTGCATTGGATATTGTTAAACGTGTTGGCCTATTACTTGAAAAAAATACAAAATTAAAAGTGATTTTTACGCGAGAAGAAGATATATGGGTCCCTCTTTGGAAAAGGACTAAAATTGCCAATGAATCAAATGGAAAACTTTTTATTAGCGTTCATTTAAATTCAAACCCGAATAAAACTGCATATGGTTTTGAAACCTATTTACTTCGCCCCGGTAAAACAGAAGATGCAATTGAAGTGGCCTCTCGTGAGAATGAAGTGGTCAAATTAGAAGACCGTACAAATAATAAATATAAANATATTTCTGGTGAAAGTTTGATTATGGCTACAATGGCACAGAGTGTTTTTATGAAAGAGAGCGAAGAACTAGCAGCGATGGTTCAAGAAGAAATGGCAAAGAAGATTAAATCAAAAAACCGCGGTGTGAAGCAAGCGGGGTTTCATGTNTTAGTTGGCGCCAGTATGCCGAATGTATTAATTGAAGCAGGATTTTTATCGAATAGAAATGAAGAAAAAAATCTACGAAATCCAAAATATCGTCAGGCTATCGCAAACTCAATCTATAAATCTATTGTTAAGTTCCGCTACTCACGCACGCAATATCTTTCAGAAAGTTAATGATATCTGACATGTAGNCTCTCGCAGTTTTTTTAAANTGGGTTTTGGAAATTTTTGANAACNATTCATTNCNATATAAACGTTACGATAGTCAATTAATNATTANAGACTTATTNCATGCCTCNANTATCTAGCTCAACTNACTTCACTGATTTGTTGGANTACCTATACAATCTNNAGAGGNTCGGNATCAAAGTTGGATTGTCTCATACTATCNAATTNTTGAAAAGATGTGGTAATCCNCAGNACANTTTTCAATCAATTCATGTTGCTGGGACAAANGGAAAAGGATCTACCTGTGCAATGACAGCNGCTATTTTNATGGCAGCAGGTTATAAAGTTGGCATGTATTCTTCNCCTCATTTGATTTGTTTCAACGAAAGAATTCAGATAAANAATAATTTAATCACAGATGATCAGATTGTCTCTTTTGTTAAAGATTATAAGCAAGATATTGAGGAAATAGAATCTACCTTTTTTGAAACAACCACTGCCATGGCTTTTC
>PAIR01000051.1 GCA_002704905.1 Fidelibacterota bacterium | reverse complement strand
CTATAAATTTACCATATAATTTTAACTCAATTCTTAGAGGAAAATATGTTTATTAAACAACCGAAAAAATTATTATTTACAGGAGTCATTTCACTGATTATTTGGGCGTGCGGTAGCTCAGCCGAGTATACAACCGCAAAAATGGCCATCCAAGATGAGCAATGGGATAAAGCAGAAGAATTTTTGTTTAAAGCATTGGAGGTTGAACCAACCAATGCTGAGGTGATGGTCAAAATTGGATATCACGTTTATGCTAAAAAAGAACAATGGGTATTAATGAATGAAATATTTAATAATGCTCTTAGTGCAGACCCATCGGCAAAAATAGACAACAGACCCATTAGTGAGCTGGTAAAAAATTATCGAAACATGTTTTGGGCAGAAAATTATAATAAAGCTGTTCGCATGTATAATGAATACAAAGGCTCTAAGGATAAGTTAAAACTTGAGGATGCAATTAATCGGTTTGAGCAAACTGTAAAAATTGATCCATCTGAAGGGCAGACATATTCTATTTTATCAACCAGTTACTATGAATTAGGAAATAATGAAAAAGCTCTCTCCAGTGCAAAAAAAGCGAAAGAAATTATGCCGGAAGATTTTCAACCAAACATGACTTTAGGACAGATTCTTTCATTTACAGGGGATAAAGAAAATGCAATTAATTACATTAAAAAGGCAGTAGAAATCGATCCTACCAACTCCAATGCAGTACGGACCTTGGCAACACTTTATTATGACCTTGGGGATAAAGAAAAATCTGTAGAGACATTTGAAGCAGCTATCAGAACCGAAACGGATAAAGCCCTAAAAGCAAATCTGTATTTCAATCTCGGTGTACTTAATATGCAACTAGACAATTTTCAAGAAGCTGAGGATAATTTTATGTTTGCTTATGATTTGAACCCGGATGATACAGAAGCTTTGGTGGGAATTGCACAGACATTTGAGAACTCAGAGAAATGGCGGAGGGCATCTAAATTTTACCGAGAATTGATTGTAATCGATCCAGAAAATCCTGAGCACTATAAAGGAATGGCAAGGGTTCTAATAAAACAAGGTGATCCAGAGGGTGCCACGCGCTATTATGAAAAAGCAAAAAAACTTGGTGGATGATTCACCACTAATAAATTAAGTTTGCATTTAGAAAGCCTCCCAATTTCGGGGGGCTTTTTTTATCCTGTTTTCTGCCGTTTATTTAAATATTCATTCAAAGCTATATCTAGAGGTTGATCCGTATATAATGGAACAAAATCAATACGTTGGTTACGACAGCCGGTAAGATATTTTTTTTGAAATGATTTTATCATATTTTGGTAAGCTGAACGGATATGCCAAGGGTCAGTAGTAATCATTTCACCTGTTTCCATATCTTTAAATTGGGTGCGTTCATCAAAATCAAAATTGAGCTCTTGACGATCCATTAGATGAAAAACGATCATTTCCTGTTTATTATGCCGGAAGTGGTTTAGTCCCATTAGAACTTGATCCGGGTCATCCATAAGGTCAGAAATAAGAATAACCAACCCACGCTTTTTTATTCTATCTGCCATCTGATCCAGCATAGTACGGATATGGGTATCATTTCCGGATTGAATATTTTCCAACGCTTTCATAATAATATTTGCATGGGAAGGTGCAGCCCGAGGTGGAATAAATTTTTTGATTTTTTCATCAAAAAGAACTAATCCCATTCCATCTCTTTGATTAAGCATTAAATGGGTGAGCGCAGCAGCAAGATAACTTGCATAGTCTAGTTTTGTTATTTTATTACTGCCAAATTGCATTGATTGACTTGTATCAAGTAAAATATAAGATCGAAGATTTGTTTCTTCTTCGAATCGTTTTACGTAATACCGATCAGTTTTCCCATACAATTTCCAATCGATATGGCGAGTTTCATCACCATGTCCATATGCGCGGTGTTCAGCAAATTCAACGCTGAATCCATGATAAGGACTTTTATGCTGCCCGATCAAATATCCTTCTACGACAAGCCTTGCTCGTATTGCCATGTTATCGAGTTTTGCAACAATTGCGGGATCTAGATATTTTCGCTTATCCAACGATTAATCCATCAATTGTAAAATGATATCATCCACCTTCATTCCCTCTGCTTCAGCATTAAAGTTGGGAAGAACACGGTGACGTAGTACAGATAAAGCCAATGCCTTCACATCTTCAATATCAGGCGTAGGACGTCCGTCCAAAGCAGCTCGCGTTTTTGCACCAAGAATTAAATATTGGGAAGCACGTGGCCCTGCACCCCAATCGATCCATTCATTAACAAAATCTTTTGCAGTTTGACCAGGGCGTGTTGAACTCACTAGATTAACAGCATATTTCACAACATTTTCCGCCACAGGTACACGTCGGATCAATCCTTGAAAATCAAGGATTTCTTCTCTTGAAATAACTTTTTGTAATATGTGAGGTTCAATAGCAGTTGTTGCTTGAACTATAGATACTTCATCATCTCGATCTGGATAATCAATCAAAACATTGAACATAAATCGATCTAATTGTGCTTCAGGTAAGGGATAGGTACCCTCTTGCTCAATTGGGTTTTGAGTGGCCAATACAAAAAATGGAGCTTCTAGATCATAGGTATTACCTGCAGCAGTGACTTTATGCTCTTGCATGGCTTCCAGAAGTGCAGCCTGTGTTTTAGGTGGAGTTCTATTGATCTCATCAGCAAGAATTATATTTCCNAAAACAGGTCCTTTAAAAAATCTAAATGATCGCTTACCAGTTGATTGATCTTCTTCAATAACTTCAGTCCCTGTAATGTCACTTGGCATTAGATCTGGTGTGAATTGAATACGGCTAAAATTAAGATCTAAGAGTTCAGCGATGGATTTAATTATAAGTGTTTTGGCTAATCCGGGAACTCCAACAATTAGAGTATGNCCTTTACANAGCAAGGCAATAAGTATATGATCAAGNACCTTAATCTGACCAATAATAGATTTACTTATCTCGCTAAAGAATTGAGTTTTTATTTCTCCGAGTTTTTTTAATAATTGGATATCAGTTTGATTGGTCATCCGTTTCCTTGCNTAAATATTTGATGAATTATAAAAGGGCGAAAACTTACATGACGTCCATGGATGAAACAATGGGAATGTCTTGTGTGATCATTTTGGTCGATAGAAATTCTGGCTCATGTCAATGATCAAAAAATCGTACATAGAATTAAATCGTAAAGAAGCAAAATCNCTATTGAATAAATTAGGAGCAGAACCCTTCAGGGTTGAACAAATTCATAATTGGATTTATGAGAACCATGTGGAATCCTGGGAAAAAATGGAAAATATGCCCAAACAGCTTCGAGAGGCATTATCTTCAGAAATTCAATTACACCCATTAGAGATTATTCNTATAACGGGCTCTCAAAATGAGCCAACTCAAAAATTTTTATTTAAAACAAGAAATGGAGATAACATTGAATCAGTCCTTATGTATGATAAAAATAGAATAACAGTTTGTCTTTCTAGTCAAGTTGGGTGTGCTGTCGATTGTAAATTTTGNGCTACAGCTTCAATGGGCTTCATTAAAAACTTAAGTGTTGGTGAAATTATTGATCAAGTAATTCACCTGGAACGGATGTCAAAGTCAAAGATTACAAATGTTGTTTTTATGGGAATGGGTGAGCCTTTTTTGAATTATAATCGTGTTATGGATGCAGCCAATATGTTAAATCAGGACATGGGGTTTGGATCAAGGCGGATTACTATTTCTACTGCTGGAATTGTACCAAAAATCCGTCAAATGGCTGATGAGAATCATCAATTTAAATTAGCTATTAGCTTAAATTCTATTGATGAAAAAAACCGAAAAAAAATAATGCCNCTTACCAATACTCATCCATTAAGTGACCTTATTGACTCGGCTCGGTATTATTATCAGAAAACCAAACGGCTTATTACATTTGAATTTGTCTTACTTAAAGGCATAAATGATTCGCCAACAGAAGGAAAACGGCTTATAGAATTTCTTGAGGGATTACCTTGTAAAGTTAACGTAATCCCATATAATGAAATTGGTGGTGAATTCAGTCGTCCCGATGAAAATACAATCCAAACATTTTTACAAATATTATATGATGCTCCATTTACTGTAACGGTTCGCTGGAGCAAAGGCACAGACATTAATGCAGGTTGTGGTCAACTNGCCAATAAGTCCGTATNATNACCTATCAGCTAATTCTTAGTAGGCGTATGTNTANAACTGATTAAAAANTTACTNCAAGTTNAAATTTAATAAGNTAATAACCGATNGCTGTATTCTTACCTCNAGAATCTGGACCACCCCAAAATCCTTTTTCATTAATCATTATACCATTTGCTTCACCAATACTGCCTCTTTGTTTCAAATCATGACCTCTAGATGTAAGATCTAAAATTATCTTATTTGATAAACTATTTTTTTCATAATAAATAACATCGGGAAGCCACTGAGAATGAATTCGTGATGAGGAGACAGCCNCCTTAATATCCATATCATGTAGGATCACATTTAAGATATTTTGGAAAACTGTAGTAATAATTGTAGCACCGCCAGGAGTACCGAGTATTAAATATGGTTTATTATTTTTTAATACAATTGTTGGTGTCATTGAACTTAAAGGNCGTTTTTTTGGCTCTATTGCATTTGCTTCATTTCCAACTAGACCAAATAAATTAGGTACGCCAGGTTTGCTTGAAAAATCATCCATTTCATTGTTCATTAGGAATCCAGCTCCACCAATAGTAACGCCACTTCCATATCCAGAATTAATTGTAGTTGTTACTGAAACTGCATTTCCATCCTTATCAACAATTGAATAATGTGTAGTCTCTTCNCTTTCTTTAATTAATTCAGATCCATGTTTAATTTTATTTGATCTTGTTGCTTTTTCTATATCAATTGTTTTAATTCGATTCTTAGCATATGATTTAGATAATAACATACTTTTTGGAACGTTCCAAAAGTCAGAATCGCCTAAATGTTCAGAACGATCAGCATAAGCTCTTCGTTCAATTTCAGTCAATAAATGAATGTAGTCAGAGGAATTAAAACTTAGATCTGATGGAAACTCTGATGAAGTTTGAATTTGATTTAACATATTAAGCATATGAATTAAAAGGATTCCGCCTGAGCTNGGTGGNCCCATTGAAATAATTTCATAACCATTAAAAGATCCAAATATTGGTTCTCTATACTTAGAAGTGTAATTATCAAGGTCCTCTAAAGTTATCCATCCGCCAACTTTATTCATTTCNTTAACAATAAGATCTGCAGTTTTACCTTTATAGAATCCGTCACGACCTTTATTTACAATTCGTATTAAAGTTTTGGCTAAGTCTTTTTGGTAAAAAATATCACCTTTTTTCCATCTACGGTCATCACGGGTAAAAATTTGTTTTGTTGAAGGGTATTTACTTAAAAAATCTTTGTTTCGATTGAAACGATCTGCCTCATACTTAGAAAGTTTGAAGCCATCATCTGCTAAACGAATTGCTGGTCCTATTAATTGTTTTANTGAAATATTCCCAGAACCATAATCTCTCCAAGCTCTAAGTAGNCCATCAACTGAACCAGGTACACCTGAAGCAAAATGGCCAATTAANGATTTTCCTTCAATTACATTATCATTATCATCAAGATAAATATCTCTGTGAGCTTTTGATGGTGCCATTTCTCTATAATCAAGNGAAAAAGTTTNTCCATCAGCAAAACGACCCACCATAAAACCACCTCCACCAATATTACCATTTGAAGATGAGGTAACTGCTAANGCAAAGCCAACTGCGGATGCTGCATCTATCGCATTTCCGCCTTGCTTTAAAATGTCAATCCCTATTTGAGAAGCTTGATGACTTGTAGATACGACCATGCCATTATTTCCATGAACTGGTTTAAAGTCACAACCGCTAATTAAAATAACATTGATAATNAGAAATAATATTTTAAAGAATTTCATTTTTCTTTTATTAAATGGACGGTTCCTTCACGACGTTTATCTGCAGCACCATCTAATCCATTTTCTTTAACAACAATTAAATGAATACCAGAATGTTCACCAGTTGTTTGTTTTACAAGATATCCTCTTTGTTTTAAATCTTTTGCAATAGNCTCACCTTTTTCATTAAGCATTTCAACTTTTACTATCTGACCACGTGCAATTATATTTGGGAAATCAACAGATTCTTGCGCTGTTAAACCCCAGTCAAANATTCCTATAATAGTTTTATTTACATATGCGGGTATTGAGTTTCCTCCTGGAGAACCAGTNACCATTAATAGNTTTCCATTTTTATCAAAAATCATTGTAGGCGACATCGAAGATCGAGGTCTTCTATTTGGTGCTACAGCATTTGCAAGGCGACTNCCATCTNTTGGTACTTCTCTTGCAAAGTCAGTCATCTCATTATTTAAAAGAAATCCAGCTGCCCATCTTTGAGAACCAAAAAAACTTTCAATAGTTGCAGTNANGGCNACCGCATTTCCATTTTGATCAACAATTGATAAGTGAGTTGTTCCANNAGCTTCTACAGTATTATCTTTTCCCCATATTGGGATATTTGATAAAGTATCAACNATACTTGAAGGATCCCCAGGCGTTGGTATGGCATCAGGTAAAAATCTTTGCCTAGATCTAGCTTTAATATATTTTGGATCTAGAAGTGCTTTAAGAGGAATCTTAACCTCATCAGGATCACCAAAAAAGTGATCACGATCAGCATATGCTAGTCGTTGAGCATCTACAAATGCGGAAATTTTTTCTGATTCATTTGATTCACTATTTATTAGCTCATCGTAAAGACCTGCAATCATAATTTGTGCGCCTCCTGATGATGGAGGAGAGGTAGTACAAATTTTCATATCTCTAAATGGCCCACATATAACTGGTCTTAAAACAGTTTTATAATTTTTTAGGTCTTCTAAAGTTATTTCTCCTGGATCNGGATCTGCATTTGCAGCAGAAACGATCTCTTTAGCTATATTACCATTATAAAAAACTACTGATCCATTTGCAGCAATGGCTTGTAAGGTTTTTGCGTATTCAAAATTTTTGAGAAGATCACCATTTTTTATCTTAANACCATTTGGATAAAAATATTTTTTTGTAAGAGGATTTTTTGATAATCTACCTCTTTTCTCAGCAAGTTCAACATAGCTTGCCAGTCTGGGAGATACAATAAATCCATTGTTTGCTAAATCAATCGCATCCTTAAAAAGAACATTCCAAGGTAATAATCCATATGCTTTATGTGCAGTTTCGTAAAGAGCAACTATTCCTGGCGTACCAACTGCTTTACCACTAGGCACTGCTTCCATAAAACTCATAACAGTTCCATCATCTTTCATAAACATATCAATTTTAGCAGAAGATGGGGCTGTCTCTCGNCCATCAATAAATGTTAAATCATTAGTTTTAAAATCAAAGTTTAACATAAAGCCACCACCTCCAAGNCCTGAACTTTGAGGCTCAACA
Organism: Fidelibacterota bacterium; assembly: GCA_002704905.1. Classification (GTDB taxonomy): domain Bacteria; phylum Fidelibacterota; class Marinisomatia; order Marinisomatales; family TCS55; genus TCS55. Next base: position 17,652 of record PAIR01000051.1, on the reverse strand, counting down.
AGGCCAAGAACTAAATGAGCTGCAATTGCAGCATCAGTTGCACTNCCGCCTTTTTCTAAAATTGCTACAGCGGCTTTTACTGCGTAAGGATTAGCGGCACTAACCATAGCTCCTTTATTCCAGANTTTGGAATTAGTTGATTCTTTATTAGTGAAGTTCGAAGGCTGACAGCTAATAAATATGAATAGAAATAAAATAAAAATGGAATTTTTATTCATGGTTTATAGATTATGTTTCAAAACCTTTCCATATAATTCTTTTGAACTATTACCGTGATCTAGTGCAACGGCACCATTAATNATTACCCAATCAATTCCAGAAGGATATTGATGAGGATCTTCCCANGTGGCATTATCAATAATTTTTTTAGGATCAAAAAGTACAAGATCTGCCCAATAACCTTTTTTGANTTGGCCGCGATCATTTAGACCTAATACCGATGCNGGGAGTTTAGTCATTTTACGAATTGATTCTGTCAATGAAATAATACCCTTCTCACGAACGTATCGCCCAAGAATTCGAGGGTAGGTACCATAACTTCTGGGGTGGGGTTGAGCTTTTCCNAACTCTATTGTACTACCATCGGAAGCGTGCATAACTAAGGGATGAGCCATGATGCGTTGCACATCTGATTCATTAAGGCAGTGGTAAATTCCTGATCCGTNACCAGCATAGACAAGATCTATCAGAACATCTGCTGCATTATCAGGTGTAGGTTNGTGGCCNTTNGATTCAGTAATTTTTGCCAAATTCATTCCATTATATTTTGTATTGGGCGGATAGTTAGCCACTACAATACTGGCAGGGTTTCCACCTCCACGNTCGTAAACAATGTTCCAGATAATACCATCTTTAATCTTTTGACGCTGGGCTGGATCATCTAANCGTTCTTTTAATTTTTTTGTTCCACCTGCTAATGACCATGCGGGGAAAACAACTGTTAANCCAGTACTTGTTGCCGTNTACGGATATTGATCTGCAGTTACATTTATTCCTTCGGNCTGGGCTTTATCGATCATTTCAAGTGTATTAGTAGAATTTCCCCACATGGATTTTCCTACGGCCTTATGGTGAGAAATCTGAACCGGTAAATTTGCCTGACGTCCGATATTTATGGCCTCTTCAGTNGATTCTAAAAGTCCAATCCCCTCTTCGCGCATATGGGTAGCATAGAATCCTCCATTTTCAGATACAGTAGAAGCNAANGCTACAACTTCTTGNGTATTTGAATAAGCGCCTGGGATATACTTTAATCCAGTTGACATACCAAAGGCACCGTCATCCATGGCTGATTGGACTAGATTCTGCATAGCTNTTAATTCTTCATCAGTAGATAANCGGTTTTCGGTNCCCATAACCTTCCGTCGAACTGTATTGTGGCCTACNAGTAAAGCNAGATTTGGACCAATACCCGTGGCTTCGGTTTNNTTCATNAAATCGCCAATCGGAAATGGAGANCCACCACAGTTTCCCCCTACCATTGTNGTTACNCCTTGNCTGATATAATTCTCAACAGTNGGGAANGCTAANCTTTTTCGTTCAGAATGGGTATGCATATCAATNAATCCGGGTGCNATGATNAATCCAGTGGCATCGAGAATTTGTGAGGCCNNAGCTGCAGGTTGCTCACCAATAATAACTATTTTNCCATTCCTNATGTAAATATTTGCTTCATATAAANTGNTTCCGCTTCCATCGGCAATTTTCCCATTTTCAATAATAATATCATAAATAGGCGTTACACAGGCAGAAAAAAGAATTGAAATAAAGATAATTATATATTTCAAGGTTGTTTCTTTCGTTTCCATTTAACTGTATAGGGGAGGATAAACATATATAAACCAGTTATCCAAAGAACAAAAAGGATTATGCCAGAAGGGAGAAAAAGCCAAAGTTTTACTTTATCGTGAAACCAAGACCCATCATGAAGACTTTCTATAAGATCTGAGCGTCTATATGCTACTTGAAGAACGTCTCCCGTTTGAGTATCCACTTGAACTTCCCAGCGATTCTTTCCACGGACCTTAACAATTCCTTTATCGATTCTAACATCTAATCTATCAACATCATCCCAAGATGTAATATTAGCTTCATCCGCTGTTTTTACTGAAGCTAATATGTTATCAAATGAAATGGTTGGTGCATTGACATGTTCTCCATTAGAAGTCGGAGGNTGAATCCAATTGATTTCTTTTTTTAATTGAAGCAAAATACCNGTTGTAATTACAATGGAAATNGGAAGTATAATTACAAAAGCACCCCAATAGTGGGTTTTGCGTGTCCANTTATTCCAATTAAACTNTTTTTTCAAGNTANAACCCTCATTTAACCNATGGGAAAATTATAATTCTCCAAATAGATCACAAAGGTNATTCGTTNTTATAAATCAGTTTNTTCTGGATGAAAGTTTTGCTAAAAGACGTAGAATTTCTAAATAGAGCCANATAAGTGTCACAAGNAGTCCAAATGCTCCNTACCACTCCATATATTTTGGAGCACCTTTTTCTGCTGCCTCCTCAATAAAATCAAAATCTAGGACCAAGTTCAATGCAGCAATCACCACAACAACTATGCTGAATATGATCCCCATATTTGAATTTGAATGAATTACAGGAACTGATACACTGAACCAGCTCAATATCCAACTAATCATATAGACAAAAGCAATACCCCCAGTCGCAGCAAATATGCCTAGTTTAAAATTTTCTGTCGCTTTGATAANACCGGAACGGTATGCCAGAAGTAAAGCTCCCAAAGTTCCAAAGGTGAGCATAACCGCCTGATTGACGATTCCTGGATACATCGTCTCAAAAAATTTAGATATTCCGCCTAAAGCTAATCCTTGAAGTAAGGCATATGCTGGTACAGTGTATTTGCCCCAATGATGTTTGAATACGGTAATAATGGCAACAACTAATCCGCCGATCATACCCAACATCATGAGACTGCTGCCGCGAGGATCACTTATAGGCAAATTCCATGTAAATAAGGCAGTTGTCATAAGCAAAAGGAGGGAGAAGGCTGTTTTATGAACTGTTCCCATAATAGTCATTGACGCATCTGTAGTCTGACTAAATCCTGAAAATGACTTTGCATTCAAGGTAGGATTTCCAGAACGAAATGTTAAATGCCGATTCATATATAATCTTCAATGCAATTATTTATAAAAGTAACCAATTGATCGATTTCCACTCGGTCTTGCTGTTGTGAATCTCGGTGGCGGACTGTAATCGTATTGTCCTCTATGGATTGGTGGTCTAAGGTAATTCCGAAAGGCGTACCTGCCTCATCTTGACGATAATACCTTTTGCCAATAGATCCTTGTTGGTCATAAATCACTTTGAAATGAGGTTTTAGGATATCCATAACTTTACGCCCTAGTTCGGGTAATCCGTCTTTTTTAACTAGCGGGCAGATCACAGCGGTCACTGGNGCGATTCGTGGGTGAAGTNTCATCACAACTCGGTTATTNTCNNCATCTTCCCAATAGGCATCAGATAAAACGGCTAGCATCATGCGATTCAAACCTGCCGATGTTTCAATAATATAAGGGAGNAAACGATCATTGTTCACTTGATCAAAAACTTCCATTTTTTTGCCTGAAAACTCNTGGTGTCGTGCTAAGTCAAAGTCTGTTCGGTTATGAATNCCTTCGATCTCGGACCANCCNAATGGAAATTCAAATTCTATATCCCAAGCTTCTTTTGCATAGTGAGCCAATTCACGATCCCCATGCTCATGTAAACGCAATTTTTTGGGATTAATCCCAAGTTGATTGTAAAAANCCATCCGTTCTTCTTTCCAATCCACCATACATTGGTCATCATTTCCTGGCTTCACAAAATANTGCATTTCCATCTGTTCAAATTCACGTGTGCGAAAAATGAAATTTCTAGCCACNATNTCATTTCGGAAAGCCTTACCNATNTGTGCAATTCCAAATGGTACTTTTAATCGCATGGCGTTCTGGGTTAGGAGATAGTTTACATAAATGCCCTGTGCTGTTTCTGGACGGAGGTATGCCACACTTGCTTCCTCTTCCAATGGTCCAATATGGGTTTTAAACATGAGATTAAATTGGCGCGGTTCAGTGAGGTTGCCTGTAGTACCACATTTAGGACACTGGATTTCATTCCATTTTCCATTAGACAGATCACCATCAAATAATTCATCTGCTCGGTATCTTGCTTTACATTTTTTACAATCGACTAGCGGATCGTTAAAAGCATTCACATGGCCGGATGCCTCCCATATTTTAGGATGCATAAGTATTCCACTATCAAGGCCCACAATATTTTCATGTAGCTGGGTCATTGCTCGCCACCAAAGCTGTGATATATTATTTTTTAGAGCGATTCCTAAGGGGCCATAATCATAGATGGCACCGAAGCCACCATAAATTTCAGAACTTTGAAAAATAAAACCCCGCCTTTTACAGAGGGATACAATCTTATCGATACTCATAATTGAGCGAATACTCCGTGAATTATTCTATTGAAAATTGAAAAGGAAGTTAGGACAATTTTTACCCATAATAAATAAGGGTATGTGTATAANATAGAATTGCAATCGAGAGTTAAAGCCAGGGGAAATAAAATTTGTAAGAACTTCTGTTTTGTTTATTAATCCAATTCTTTTAGCTCTTGTTCGATTTGTTTGCTATGTGCGATGGAATCATTATTTGAGTTCACTGGAGTATCAGTGGCACCCTTGGGGGTTCTCATATAAAGTAAAATAATGGTAAAGCCAAGCCCTGCAATAATAATGGGTGCTAGCCAGGCAAAGATATTAAAACCCTCTGCAACAGGTACAGACAAAACGCGTTCTCCGTATTTATCTGTGTAATAATCCAAAATTTCTGNTTTGGTTTTTCCNGCTTGNACCATTCCAGCGATCTCNATCTCCATCTCCTTATTACCGTGATCATAGACCGTGCCNCTCCAACAACAGGTAGCCATGAGACTCTGTTCAATATCGCTAATTAGTTTACTTTTTTCATCNGCACTAAGNGTGCCAATCAAGATTATGGNAAGGAAAATATGTTTCATTTCATTTTCTTTTTGNTNGATTTNCGNCGTTTNTTACGNGGTGGTGCAGCACGCTTTTTATCAATCAATACCACACCTTCTTCTAAAGTTATTTTNTCTGNATCTGCATCTNGAGGGAGNGACGCATTCACTTTNCCATCTGTTATATAAGGTCCGTATCGTCCAGATTTGATCACTAGNGATTCTCCAGTTTCTGTATGGTCACCTAATATGCGTAGTTCCTGAGGGCCACTATTACGTTTACTAATGAGTTCGACAGCTTCAACTAATTCAATAGTGAGGGGCGACATAGTAGGTGGAATGGTCCCATTTTTTCCTTTCCCAGCAGTTACATATGGGCCAAATCGGCCATAGTCCGCTTTTACTTCTTCACCTGTTTCAGGATGNTTTCCTAATGTACGTGGAAGGGATAGAAGTTTAAGTCCCATTTCAAGATCAACTTCTTCTGCAATTGTACCTTTAGGAATGCCTTTACGTTTACTAGTTTCACCCAGCTGAACGTAAGGGCCATAGGGGCCATTTTTCACCAAAACAGTTTCGCCCGAATNAGTATCTTTTCCCAATTCGCGGTCTTCATTAATCTCTTGGTTTAAAATTTCTAATGCTTTCTCTACATTCAGGTCTCCTAGAAANACATCTTTNGGGACAGATTTTCTTGTTTCCCCNTGTTGNACAAAAGGGCCATATTGGCCAACTCGNACTTCNATAGAGTCNCCATCATAATCGAGTTTAACAGAGCAAGCTTTGCCAATATCCACTTTTTCATCCAACATGGCTTCAAGACCCTTTACAGATTCTGAGCCAAAATAAAATTCTTTCATAAAAGGAATGGATTCCAATTCACCNCGTGATATNGCATCCAAACCATTTTCCATATTAGCGGTGAACTGGCTATCAACCAATGATGTGAAGTGATTCTCCAAAAGTTGAGTTACAGCGATTGCGAGGAATGTTGGNGTTAGTTTTCCTTGGTNNCTNGTNACATANGTACGNTATACAATGGTATCAATAATGTTAGCAAAGGTAGATGGGCGTCCAATCCCTTTAGCTTCNAATTCTTTTACTAATGANGCTTCNGTAAACCTTGCTGGCGGTTTTGTTTCATGATCCTCCGCAATCAATGCATTACAGNTAAGGNCTTGATCTTTTTCNAANTTGGGCAAAATAGTTTCCTGATCCTCTGTCACTCCATTTCGTTGGTCTGTACTTTCCACATAAGCNGCCATATATCCGGGNAAAAGGATNACTTTNCCATTAGCACGAAATTCTGATTTTTGATTTTCAATAAATACAGCAATTTGTTTCACTTTAGCCGATNTCATTTGAGATGCCAAAGTTCGTTTTCGGATCAAATCATATAGTCTGGCGGTATCTTCATCAATGGCAGAGCGGACCTTATCAACGGGAACAAATGTAACGCCGGCAGGACGAATCGCTTCATGGGCCTCCTGTGCATTTTTTACTTTAGTGGCGTAGACTCGTGCTTGGTCAGGTAAATATTCTTTTCCAAATCGGGACATTATTTCATTGCGTGCTCCATTAATCCCTTCAGCGGACAAATTAGTGGAGTCTGTGCGCATATAAGTGATAAACCCTTGTTCATACAAACGCTGGGCCATGCGCATAGTTTTTCTTGCAGAGGAACGAAGTTTACGNGNTGCTTCCTGTTGTAGTGTAGAGGTTGTGAAAGGCGGCTTCGGATTAGAATTTTTTATTTTTTCTTCCACATTGGAAACTGTCCAATTTCCATTGGTCAATTCTTTTACCAATTCATCGGCTTGAGCTTTTGATAGTAATAAAACTTTATCATTTTTTAGATTACCCGTATTGGGGTCAAAATCTTTACCAACGGCAATCCGTTTACCATCAACCCGAACGAGTGTAGCGCTAAATGAATTATCTCCAGCCTGAAGTTCCGCTTTCAAATCATAATAAAGTGCAGAATGGAATGCCTGGCGGAGTCGTTCTCTTTCAACAATTATTCGTAGCGCAGCGGACTGTACACGGCCAGCAGAAAGTGAAACTTCTACAAATTTCATGTTCTTTTTTAATGTGCTCCAAAGTACTCNGGAGACCTTATATCCTACAAGACGGTCAATNATACGCCGAGCCGTACGAGCTTCAACGAGATCCTGATCGATATTATGAATCTCATTCATTCCTTCTTCCACACCTTCTTTAGTTATTTCGGTGAATTGTACACGAGAAATTTTATCTTTATCCACTTCACTAGCGATATGTGCAGCAATTGCTTCACCTTCCCGGTCAGGATCAGTGGCAATCACGATCTGGCTCGTCTTTTTAGCCAATGTTTTGAATTCCTTCATAAAAGAACTTTTATCAGGAAGAATTTCCTCTGTAATGGCGAAGTTGTTTTCTACGTCCACACCCAATTCTTTTTTTGGAAGATCTTTAATATGCCCCACACAAGCCATAACAGTGTACTCNCCGTCAAGATATTTTGAGATAGTNTTAGCTTTCGAAGGGGACTCAACAATCAATAATGGTTTTATACTCATCTAACTCTTTTTTATTTCAATTAGTGGAAATCCAATATTCTCACGCGCGTATATTAATGTAAAAGAAATTATTATAAAGGCAAAGAAATGATATGCTCAACAAGGTTATTCAATCCAATTTTTTTCTGGTCACCCGTTGATAAATCCTTCAACTNAGCTTGCCTCGCTTCCAATTCCTGATCCCCAATNAGGATAGCGTATTTTGCACCCGATTTATTTGCTTCACGTAGCTGAGCTTTNATTGATCTTCGGAGTACATCAAATTCGGTGGTTATACTACTTTGTCTTAGTTCNTCCGCCAATTTTAAAACAGTGGGGCGTACCGCATTNCCTANCCCTACGATATAAACTTGTTTGGAATTACTNGTGGNCTCAACATTATTCATTGCCAAAAGGATTCNTTCCATTCCTGCAGCAAAACCTATTCCAGGTGTAGGTTTACCACCTAGCGATTCTACNAGACCGTCATATCGGCCACCACCGCAAATTGCATCCTGCGCTCCAAGTGCAGAAGATGTTATTTCAAATGTGGTTCTGGTATAATAATCCAAACCACGGACGAGTCGGGGTGTCAATTCATATTTGATTCCAGTGGAATCTAATAATGAACAGACCTCTTCAAAATGGTCTTTGTCTTCATGTGTCCAACAATCTGCAATATTAGGAAGATTCTTAAGAATCTCAATTTCATGAGGTACTTTAGTATCTANGATACGCATTGGATTATTCTCAAAACGNGTTTGGCTTATTTCACTCAAATCAGCAATATGAGGTTTAAGAAAATCTAGAATGGTTTCTCGGTAATCAATACGGCATTGAGGTGAACCAATGGAATTTAGTTTGAGCTTTAATTCTTTAAGACCAATTTTATTAAAAATGGAAATTGCCAAGGTGATTACTTCAGCATCGATCTCCGGATATTCTGATCCGAATGCTTCAATCCCGAATTGATTAAATTGACGATAACGGCCTTTTTGGGGTCTCTCCCTTCGAAATAGGGTATCAATATAATAGAGTTTATTAATAGGACTCTGGCCGCCCAAATTATGCTGGATATAAGCTCGTGCAACTGGTGCCGTCAATTCTGGTTTGAGAGTGAGGTTCTCACCNCCCTGATCCGTCCAACTATACATTTCTTTAGAAACAATATCCGTTTCTTTACCCATACTTCGGACAAATAGATCAGTCTGCTCAAAAGTGGGTGTACGAATTTCCTGATAACCATAGTGACCCATGAAATTGCGAATAGCCTNTTCTAANGATTGCCATTGACTGCTTTGATCCGGAAGGATATCTTGGGTGCCCTTAATCGATCGGATTGAAAATTTACTCATTTTCAGATAAAATATTTTGTAGTAGGTCTTCTGCCNGNACNTTAAATGATTCGGGAATAAACAATTTTACAGAGCCACCAGGGAGGGACAATGCTTTAATATTGTAGGCGCTACTAAAAAAATCACCTTTGGTAAAAGATGGGATATTATTTTCCTTTAATATGGTTTCAGCCATTTCAGCATATATGGNGCCAGAGAATTNAGCAATCTCNATCCAGTTATTTGATGATTCTGANGTCAATTTTCAGTCCTGAGTTTAGACAATAATAATTAGCGGTCAAACAAAGATGGCCGGCTGAATGTGCCGCCTCTCTGTTCCAGCTTAAGGTCTCGAAGATTNGGTGATTTTACGTTAAGTTTCAAATATAGTCCCGAAGCATATCCATTGGGTGTCCAATTCAGGCTNAGTTCCCAGCAATGNAGGTCACGGTAAACGGAGAAGGTATGACTCACTAGATTTTGGTTAATGAGATCAAAGCGAGCATTGTATTGCACTTTCCAGGCCTCGGTTACTTGGATAGTCGAATTAGAGGACATCCAAAACGTTTTTTGAGGATTATTGGGATTAGCGTTATTATAGGCAAAGCTGAAACTGGCAGATGTATTCCAAAGCTCGCCAGATGGCTTTTTGTCACCACCAACATTATTACCGAATCCCTTAATCATGCCGGCCAGATTTGCCCCATCTACACGCTGATTAAACTCGGTNGTATCAGCTTCAGTGCTTTTCTCACTATCTGGATTAAAAGAAAGGCGCTTTCCAGANAAACGGAATCCAGTAGAGAATCGTGCATTGATAAGTCGCGGTGTAAGNATTCCGCCCTTAGTTTTAAATTTGTTAATCCNCATATTATTTTCTTTATCAAAATCATACCAATCATGGGTCATAGAAAAATCNAGGTTTAGTTTTCGACTAACGTTAGCTCGTACTGAAGAGCTTANATTACTCCATTGGAATTCGTCTGCCACAAAGTTTTTGCTTGTTCCCATACGCCACGAGAAGAGATCCTGTTTTAGCTCTTTATCCCCATCTACGATTTTAGCCTGGAATACATTATTCATTGATATATTCATGGATTGATTTTCACCTCGAGGCGTGCCTCCAGCCAATGTCCCGGAAAATCGGTCAAAGTAAACCACTTCTCCATTATCCTGNAAAAGNGTTTCATAATAACCAGGATTTAATCCTAAAAATTCATTAGAAAAATCTGGTCGGTAGGAATAACCGATAGATGGAGAAATCACGTGNCGGATAGACTCCATTTTTCCTANTTTTANAGGAAAGAGGCCATAAATCTGAGTATTCATATTTACATTGAATGAACCGGTAGTCCGTGTGGCAAATCCCTTCACCTCATTTTTGTTAATCTGACCTGAGGTATCAATAGTTCCGGAATAAGTACGGTTTACCCAATCAGANCTNAGAGAGAGGCTAGGAGAAACATTAAAATATTTAAACACTTTAGATGACATATTTAGNCCAGAGGTGTGNGCAATGATATAATCAGAGAAGGTATTTGCGATAGGATCTTCATTTTGATCCATCATCCAACGGTATCCCTTTGTNGTGTCNTCAATGGCGTACTGCTCNGACTCATAATAATTCTTCAAATTATTAGTAAAGCGAGANGAATAATTGTAATTNATATTATTATACCATTTCTTTTGTTTCGCTTTGGTAGGTAAAAGGGCCCGCTGGCTATGNGAGAAGGCCATCTGAGGCAAAGTATTATTTGTGATATTTATCTGNTGGCCTGCCCGTGTGGGGTTGGAGNAGAATNNAGAATTTTGATCAATTTTTTTCTCTGCCATCAAGTCTCTTCTNGATGAGAGNTTAATACTTAAACTGTTTCGNGATTTTGGCCATCGCTTTGAATAGGTGGCATTNGAAACTGCCTGTTGGTTTAGACGNTTTTGCTGTTCTATTCCTGTGCGACGGTTATAGTCTCCACTTGAATAATAACTAGCATTTACAGCGGCAGATTGATTGTTTCTCAGTTGTTGTCGGTGGTTCCATCGAACTACATAATCACTTTGNCGNTTTTGTCCCAAATTATAGATATCTCGATCTTGATCTGGAACAGAGCTTGAAAATCTCTGTTTGGTTTCCAAGTCAAGATTTCCAGAGTAAGCATATCGNTTGGTGTATTGGTTCTGTGAACGAAGTGTAATACCATCCCTATCATATAAACTCATTGTGAATTTTGAATCGAAGTATTCGCTCGCAGCCCAGTAGTAACCNAATCCATTAATATAACCACCCCATCGAGCGTCCGTNCCATAAGTTGGCATGATCCATCCAGAATGGCGCCGTCCTTTCTGATGGGGAAAAACTCCAAAGGGTAATCCAAAAATCGGTATGTTGGCAATGTAAAGAATGATAGGTCTTGCCACCACTTTGTCTTCATTGATCATTTTCATACGATTCATTTCAAAATGAAAGTGAGGGTTTTCTAGGTCGCAAGTGGTATAGGCTGCGTGTTCTGCATAAAATATATCCATATTCTGATTCCGGATTTCTCGGCCATGATAAAAGCCATCTTCCGCTTTTGTTGTACCTTGGATAACTTTTCCATGGCGAGTTTCCAGATTATATACCATTGTATCACCCACCATGGGCTCTTCACCATCTTCAACCATTGAAGGACGAATATTCTCATAAGTTGAATCTCGTTTGGATTGAGGAGAGGCCTTTAAAATATTATTTCGCCAGGCAACATTGATGAACCCAGCCGAAAGATTTACGTTAGTATAATCAATAACGGCATCCCCATGAAGGTCTGTAAATTCGTTGACAACATCATATTCAATATCTTCCGATTTATATATAACGGGGCCGTCCACATCAGTACCAACAGAGTCAGGGGTATAGGTGCCTTGAGAACCTCCAGAAACAAATATTTTTTCAAGATCATNCTCACCAAANTTCATAGTNATNGTNTCCCCAGANGATTCATTTTTNCCNTGATACACTGAATCTTCAAAGATGTGGTAAAGGGTAGTAGCCATTCCTTCTAATCGCATGGAATCCAGTTTNCCATCCACAAAATAGCCTCTTAGTATAGACCCGGTCATATCGTCAGAAAAAGTGAGAGAATCCTGNNAAANAATGGTGTCGCCCTCAACAATTTCTGTCCATTCNCGNACTCCTCTAGAAGGATGGGTNGCGTGCGCNTTNNTTGGAATNAATAGNCTTTTTAATACCTCTTCATCATATTTTAAATAGATTTCACTCCCNGCAATAGTCTGATTGTTATCAATGATCTCCGGTTTGATTCTGAGGACAGTTTCGCCATTCTCCCGATCATAAATAGCCTCTCCACAAGTGGCCAAACGACCTTCTTCGGTTATTAATACATTGCCACGGGCAGCATAAGACACGCCATCTATGTCGGGGAGATCAACATATTCAATTCGATCACCTTTTATGGTCTGTTTTTCCTGAATAAGGGTGGCATTTCCATTAGCAGACCCACTATCCAGTTCAGAAAAATAAAAGAGCGTATCTGCTACCAGACTATAAGTAGTATCCCATACATGGGTATTGCTGTAAGCGATCATAATATCCTTGGGCGAATCCACAAAAAGTGAATCGCAGGTGAGATTCTGAACATCCTCAATCATAGATACATTACCAAAAAGAAATCCTTGTTCAGTTCGCTGATTGAACCGTGCCCAATCGCAATTCATAGTCATCTCTCCTTTTTGAAAGATCACATTCCCTTTTAAGTATTGCATGGAGACACCATCAATTGTGATATTTTCTAGAACATCAGCTTGCTTAAGGCGTAGGCGATCATCTTGGCCCGAGATAGATGTAAGGGTAAGAATTAAAAGGAGCAAGCTCCTCTTAATGATAAAAGTATTAGTTAAGATTAATCGCATTATTTAGAATAGCGCTTTGGCCAAAGATCCTTTAGCCGACCTCTAATGAATTCCTCATATCCTAACGTGGAAGGGACATAAAAGGTTTCCTGCTTTCCATCGGGAAAATAGTTCTCATCCACAAAATGTTCCGGATCGTTATGAGGGTAACTGTAATCCTTACCATAGTCTAGTGATTCCATAAGTTCTGAAGGAGCATTTCGTAAATGGAGGGGAACACCTGGAGTCCCTTCTTTTGCAACTTTACTGATCGCCTGGTTTACAGCCAAATAACTGGCATTGGATTTTGGTGCTGATGCTAAATAAGTAGTTACTTGTGAAAGAATTATGGCTGCTTCAGGCATTCCGATCATATGCACAGCTTGAAATCCAGATGTGGCCATGGTGAGACCTTGAGGATCTGCATTCCCAATATCTTCAGATGCTAAAATAATAAGCCTTCTTGCGATGAATTCCGGTTTTTCTCCACCTTCGAGCATAACTGCCAGCCAATAGACTGCTGCATCGGGGTCTGAACCTCGAACCGATTTGATAAATGCGGAAATGGTATCATAATGATAATCTCCTGTTTTATCATAAAGCTGGGTTTTGCTTTGGAGAGCTTCAGATAAAATATCTGGAGTTATCACGCCATCATCTCCAACAAGACTAGAGGCCAATTCAAGGGTATTCAAGAGTTTGCGTGCATCGCCTCCAGAGGCTTTTACTAACATGGGTTTTGTGTTCCCAGAAAGTGATATGTTTCCCTGTGACAAAACAACATCTTCAGAAAATGCCCTGTCGATTACGGTATTCAAATTATCATCAGATAATGGTTTTAGTGTGAGGACACGACAACGGGAGAGAAGGGGAGAGATCACTTCAAATGAAGGATTCTCGGTGGTGGCACCTATAAGGGTAATGACCCCTTCTTCGACTGCATGGAGCAGGGCATCCTGCTGGGATTTGCTAAAACGGTGAATCTCATCAATAAATAATATTGTGGACCTACCTAGATCAAGGTTTGCTCTCCCTTGATTAATAACTTTTCTTAGATCTTTGACACCACTGGAAACGGCAGATAATTCATGAATATCAGCCTTCAGGGATTTGGCAATGATTCTTGCCAGTGTAGTTTTGCCTGTACCGGGAGGGCCCCAGAATAAAAGGGAAAATAACTGATGTTTTTCCAGCAATTTGGCTAAGATCTTATTATCATCAATCAAATGAGATTGACCAATAAAATCAGTCATCGTGCGTGGCCGAAGCCGATCCGCTAATGGGGGCAGGTGTTGGCTAAATAAAGATGATGTGGCTGACATGATCAAATATTACACTATTCATGTGGAGAAATTTACGGTAATTCCATTCAGCCAATGGATGTAAACTTCAGACTTTCTATTGGAGATAAATCATGAAATTGAAATGGCAAACCCCTGCAATAATTCTTTTATTATTGGTTGCAGGTTGCAGTAAGGATAGTGAAAAAATGAATGGTGAATTGGTTATAGAAGATTTAAAAGTAGGTGAAGGTGCCGAAGCTGTGAAACATGATATAGTTACGGTGAATTACACAGGATGGCTTACTAATGGAACAAAGTTTGATTCTTCATTAAACCCAGGACGTTCTCCATTCCGTTTTACAGTTGGTGCTGGTCAAGTAATTCAGGGTTGGGATCAAGGTATTCCAGGTATGAAAGTGGGTGGAAAAAGAAAATTAACCATTCCTCCAAGCATGGGCTATGGGAATCAGAATATGGGTGCAATTCCGCCAAATTCCACTCTGATTTTTGAAGTGGATCTACTAGGTATAGAATAAAATTATAATTTGATTAGGTTATTAAACCCCAAGAGCCACTGAGNGGAGTCGAACCGCTGACCTACGCATTACGAATGCGTTGCTCTACCAGCTGAGCTACAGTGGCATAAAAAATAACGGCGNAAAATACAGTNATTTCCAAATTTAGAAAAAAGATTCTATCAACCTTTTNNNGGCTGGTAATATTTNGCCGTTCTATATGCTCCATAAATTTCACCACCATAAAATGTAATNGCCATCCCAATATAAAATGGGGNGAAGAAACTTTGATTTTTTACAGATTTGACACTAGCGCGAATTGCAAGTGCNGATATAAAAAATCCAAAAAGACCATCTTGAGGTCGCCCNGCATATGCTCGGCCTAAACCAGGGACTGCCATAGATAATCCGGCAGCAAGTATAGGTGATTTTTTTGTCGTACTCATATCGCTATAAGTAATATGGTCTAATAATCGCCCATCTTCATGAAATTTCCCACCCATTCTATTGTGGGCCCCAAAAGCATTAGGACTACAACGTATTATTCGGTCAGATGTCATAATTAAACCAGATATGACACCTTTTTCATGAATTGCATGAGCGCCGTAGTTTGAACAGCTTGGATAGAATTGACAATTCATGGCATTATTATTATAAGAAATGCTTTGCCATTTGGCTATGGGATAGAGAAATAATTTTTGTACAATTGAGTTGTTTGGTGAAGAAAAAAGAGAATCCGCAGGGTATTGTGCAAGAATAAAAGAACTAAATAAAAATGTTTTGATTACACTGTTCATTACACTCAATTTTAGACACGATGGGACAGATAAAACCATCCCTACTTATTACATTGGCAGTCATGCTTATGACCGTTCTTCTTGCGCAAGAACGCACGTTCTATATACTTCACACTAATAATACTAATGGTGCACTGGAAAATTGTTATTGTCCTGACCACCCTTTTGGTGCTGTTGAAAAACGATCTATTTATGTGTCTAACTTTTTAAAAAAACACCCCAATACTATTCTTCTAGATGCTGGGGATATCTTTACTATGACCCACCAATCTTTGAAAGATAGCCTAATGGCGGAGGCTTATAATCAGCTACCTTATGATGTCATTCTATTTGGCGATCAGGAGTTAACAATGTCTGATACAAAGCTGAATCAACTTGTTGGTCAAATGGATATCCCAGTGGTAGGTACAAATATTGATCACCCTGAAACAGTTAAATCTCATATAATTGAAAAAGAAGGTCTACGAATAGCAATTCTTGGGATTATAGATCCTTATGCAGTCAAGTATTATCCTAAAGATGTCAGAGAAAAAATTGAATTATCTGACCCAATTGAATCGATTCAAGCAGAGATGGAAGGTTTGAAGGATAAGGCAGATATATTTATCCTATTAACACACCAAGGAGCTGACCTAGACTATGTCATTGCAGAAAAAATCAATGGTCTCCATACAATAATTGGTGGGCATAGTCAGTCAGCCATTGAAACACCGGAAACAGTAAATGGTGCTCTTATTGCTCAGGCAGGAAAAGAGGGATATTATATTGGAGTGGTTGAATTAATTATTAAAGATGGTAATGTAGTTGAACAGTCTGGGCGAATAGACACAATGAAATTAGCAATGCCAGATGACCAGAGAATAATGCAAATGATAGAAGAATATGAGCAACGCTCGGGAAGAATTAATCATCAAAAATCGAAATTGAAAGAAAAACATTAATGGAACAATCAATTGAAATGTTAACATCGAATCCGGTATATATGGCCGTGGCAGTGGTGCTTGCACTTATCATTCTTCTTGGTGTGATAAAAAAACTTATTAAACTGGTTTTGGTCGCCGGTGCAATTTTGGTTCTGTGGGTGGCCTATATGGTATGGGCGGGAGAGGAAGTTTCAGTGGAAACGATAAAAGAAGAATTGCAATCTGGAGTTGAGACAGTAAAAGAGAAAGCATCAAAAGCTCGCGAGGATATCAAAGAATCTGTAGAAAAAAGTATAGAAGAAAAAACGGAAAATCAGCTTAATAAGATTTTACCTAATAAAAATAATTTATAAGAAAATGTGCGCTAGGTTCACTTCACCATTAGTTTTTCATTGGCCACTCGGAGTCGTCCAGTAAGGAGCTTAATGATCCCTTCCATAATATCGTTTTGGCTCCCCATGACTTCGTAAAATCCTTCCTGCTCAATCTTGAATAAGGTTGAGTCCTCGGTTACGGTTGCATCGGCAGACCTAGGCTCATCATCCAAAAGAGCCATCTCACCCAAACAAGTTCCTTTGCCTAACATGGCCAATTCTTGCTCTCCTTTATGAATCCTAACATTTCCATCTACTACTATGAAAAGTGAGTCGCCATAATCGCCCTCAGCAAAAATAGGTGAGTTGGCATCGTAGGTTACCTCTTCAGTGATTTGGGCTACTCTGGACAGATTTTCTGCAGGTATCGATTTAAACAAATCCACTGATTTGAGAATAATAGTTTTTTCTAATGTTGAATACATGGATAATTCTACCGTATCTAATTTAAAACGATCTGATGGAATGAAATCAAGGTTCGCTCCATTTTTTTGGATTCGTCTTGTAAGCAGTTCTTGATTCGCATTCGATGCAGGGACTTTCTGCCAATCTAAAGATTTGATCACATCCATTTTTTCAAAATTTAGTAGATAGTCTAAAGCAATAACTGATTCCCACTTATTAGGAGAATAAACAGAATCAATTAATTCCTGATCCAAGTTATCAGGTAAAGAATCAAAATGACTCTGACCAACTTCACTACGTTCTGAAAGTGGAATTTGCTCGATTAAGGGATTAATGATATCCCGTTCATCTTTCAAGAAAATATTTTCAAAGAATTCTAATAAAAATGGCAATTTGGAAGGATCACCTGATTTCACAGTATGGATATAGGTCTCAATCGGGGTATCAGGTACATCGAGAACACCAAGTTTTAGCAAAGTTGGAAGTGTATTTTGAACTTCATTATTCAAATAATCGTCCATTAGGAACCTGTGTTGGTCGTCTGGGAGCATCTTTATGCACTCATTGAGGGCATAAACTTTTTTCGCAAT
>PAIR01000050.1 GCA_002704905.1 Fidelibacterota bacterium | reverse complement strand
TTTCGCCCTCCAAATGCAAAACCACCACCGACTTGTTCATTCCGACCTCTGACATTTTTAAATACACCACCAGCACCGTAAGACCACCCTGTTTCTTCATCGTAAGCAGGAGCGGGTCCACCAAAAAAGCGACCACCCCAAAATTTGTTATTTTCAATAATAACATATTCTAGTCGGATGGTCATATTCTCTAAAGGTATAGCCCGCCATTTTACATCGGCAAAAATGCCAAGGTTGATGAGACGATTTTGATCTTCCTCGGCAATGGTACTATCAAGAGGCATTTGGATCTGATGCTGGATCTCGCGTTGAATGATGTAATTTTTGGTAAGCGTATTCCCTTTATGGATAATTTCTGATACAATCAGGTTTTGGCTAAGACCAAGTATAGGAAATAATAAAAGAAGACCCCGCAATTTCATAATATGGACTAAATTAGAAATCAATTGCTCTCAAGAGCAACTTTTTTTGGTATTCGATACCTTGTTCAGAATACATATCATCAATAGCCGTCCGTAGCTTTTGATCGACCAATACACTGTTCATCTGAATCTGGACATGGCTTTTATCTATCTCCCGCACTTTTAAAACAGTCTTATCATTTTCATAATGATGGAAACCATCAGTGTATTCACTAGGAGTTCCATACTCCATTAGAAACTTGTATTTAACAATATCTTCTGCCATTAGTTGCGGAAATTCTGTAGGCTTTAATTCTATTGTCCTAATCACGCCATTCATAATATAATGGGATGGCTCGTGATTTGTAGAGCTATAGATATGATCCACATTCACAAAATGAAGTTCTATAGTTTCAATTGTCAGACGAGTAATCAATTCGAAAAATACTTTCGAGCGTTTCAGGGGCAGTTTATATCCTGTGGGAAGATCAACGATCTCTTCCCAGTAATCTACGGATTGAGCTGAATCAAGTATATTAGACATAACGGTTGGCAGGCTCATACTCCATTTAGCTACCGGATGGTGATCCACGGTCCATCCTTCTGGAAGAGATTTTAATTGAAAAGTTGAGTGAACAGGTTTTGGCTCAAGATAAATGGGCTCGGGTTTATTCTGTTGGGTCGACTCTGACATTTCAGATGCAACCGAGGTATCCATCAACAGTGTTTCAGATGAAGGGAGCCAACTACAGCTAAAGAGCCCAAGATATATAATAGTTATAATAAAATAATTAAACCATCTCATAGTCATTATTTTTTCTTGGGTGGATGCTCAGGATGTTCATTTCCTCGGTGGCATACCCAGCAGGATATCTCATGAAAATTTAGATCATTCATTGTTTTGTTGGATTGCTGAACCATAGCAATCATCTGTCGAGCCACTTTTTTATGATCCTTCTCATCGCTGGAATAGTCCGTCATATTGTGACAGAAACTACATTTAACTCCTAACTCAGGGGCTACCACTGATTTCATAAATTTGACCACTTCACGTTTCGTTTTGTATGGGAGTACTTTTAAATTTTTTAGTTCTGATTGCTGTCCGAATAAAAACCCGGAAATTAGACTGATAATTAATACAATTCTTTTCATTCTTTACCTCCTAAAACCACACATGTAATTGTGTTAATAATTCCACTCCTTTGGATGCAACATCACTGAATAATTCAGATGATCTGATTTGGAATTTAATATCCAAAAACGGTAAAGGCACATAATTCAGGCCAATTGTTGTACGGCGAATTGCATCTTGCGTAAACGATATATTTTCATCAAAAAAATCGATTCGACCGGATATATTTAATCCAGATTTCATTTTATAGGTTAATTCACTATAAGTAGCAAGTGATCGTCCCAATACAAGATTTTCTGCTATGGTCATTTCTCCCATCCACGATAGTTTACCACTAGAAAGTCCGCCAAATAAATTTATCATTTCTAATCCATTTTTGGAGTGGATTTGTTTTAAATAGGAGATTCCAATCATTCGATTCATTATACCTAAAGATCCATAATGTTCAGCTTTCCCAAAAAAAGTTTCTGAATCATTTGATAAATACCCTTTTGTCATCCCAATGGTTAAATGGCCATTCCCCTGCAATCGACCAATCTCAGCAATAGGCGCATTCTTTAATCTAGGCGTAAAAGGCATCCCTTCGAGGTGATTACCATTCACTAGTTTAATATTTCCGCCACGGGTGAATACGGTATGATCCGCTAATCGAAGTCCAAAAGAAGGTTTTGACGATCCAACACGAATATAATTATCTTTGAGGTTATACAAAAATTGCACCCCGAAGTCTGACTGTAATGTGGCTAGATCCGCAAGTATCGTTAGTTGCTTTACATTTGTTTTCATTTGGATATTGGCTTGCATTGGAAAAATAGCAAGACCATCGGGGATATCTCCCTTATTTTTGGAAACAGATTGTATCCGTACATCTCCACCGATCTGGATGTGATTTAGAACGATACCGGAATAAGATGAAAATTTTTGAGGGACTTTAGCTGTAAGGTTATCTAAGCCATAAAGTATACCGTAATCATTCCTAAGCCCTCCTCCACTTGGGTTTACGTGGCATAAAATGCAGGATGAGCTATTTTGTAATGCATATCGAGGAATTGCCAAAAGAAACGTTGGGGAAAAAAAGATGAAAAAAGCATACAGTTTGACAGATTGTTTAATCAATTGTTCAAGGCACCTTGGTCAATCCATTTTTTTACCAATTCGATTTTGGTGTCGTCTAATTGACTAGCCGGCTCTGGTGGCATCCGCTGACCAGGGCCCTCTCCACTTAATCTATTAATTAGCAAACTACCGGTACTATTATTTGCAATGATGGATTTCCCACTGTTTCCACCCTTCATAAGATTGTTATAGGTAGTAAGCGAAAGATTGCCATTGTCCCCATGACAATTGACACAATTTGCGTTAAAAAGAGGTTGGATATGTTTTTTATAACTCATCTCTTCGGTATTTATTTCTTCATTTGGATTAGTCCCCATATCACTGCACCCATAAGAAAAAATAAAAAGAAGTATTAGATATTTCTTCATTTCAAGCTGAAACAAAAAAGCCCCCGCAAAATGCGGAGGCTTATTTGTCGAGGATTTTAACGGTTATTTCCGCCCTCTAGCCATTGGAGCACGGGCAACATTCCCGCCCTTATCAATGAAATACAGGTAACCAGATTCACGTGTAACACCAGCATCAGCTACTTTTTCTGCATTGCCGCCGCCTTTACCGGCACGGGCCATCTTTGAACGCCATACATTACCATCTTTTCCGAGGTAATACAGGTAACCGGATTCTTTTGATACTCCAGTTGATTTTACAACTTCAGCCATAATTATGACCTCCTTTAGTATGTTGTTTTTTTACTAAATGTCAGTTCTCGACGGTAAGTGTACGGGTTCTCGTCAATATAAAGCAAGAATTTTCTCGAGGAGGTCTCGAGGAGAAAAAATGGCTGATTTTTGCCTTATTCTATCACTCTCGATGACCTTAATTTTACGTCGCTTTTGAAGCCCTTTTGCCCCGGTAGCTCAGCTGGATAGAGCAACGGATTTCTAATCCGTAGGTCACAGGTTCAAATCCTGTCCGGGGTACAAACTTTCCTCCTCAGTACTTGAAGCAACTTTTTCGTATATTTCTAGCCCCATCTTTTCACAAGGAGGTAAAAATGAGGAAATTCATTCTATTTGCGACTATCTTATCTTCACTATTTGCAGAGAAATTGGATGCAAATCATTATAAAAATTTAAAATTCCGATTCATTGGTCCAGATGGCAATCGTGCCATTGCCGTGGCTGGTGTATCTTCTGATCACAATACATATTATATAGGTGCGGCTTCTGGTGGATTGTTTCGTACAAAAAATAATGGTATATCCTGGCAGTCCATATTTGATGATCAGGATGTTTCTTCCGTTAGTGCCCTGGCAGTTTCACAAGAAAATCCTAACATCGTATGGGCTGGAACTGGTGAAACATTTGTGATACGTCCAGCTCACGCCATTGGGGATGGCATATATAAATCTACAGATGGAGGTGACACATGGTCTAACATGGGACTTAAAAAAACTGCTCGGATTGCTCGAGTGGTAATCCATCCTGAAAATGATAATATTGTATATGCAGCTGCTTTGGGTCATACTTACGGCCCACAAAAAGAACGAGGTATCTACCGAACAAACAATGGTGGGAAAAGCTGGGAACAAGTCTTATTTGTGGATGAAAATACGGGAGGTATCGATATTGCAATCGATCTGAATAATCCTGATTTCCTCCTCGCATCTATGTGGGAAATTCACATTAACACATGGGGGCTCAACAGCGGTGGTGAATCAGGCGGTGTTTTTATTTCAAGGGATGGTGGTGATTCGTGGGAAAGGCAGGATAAAAATGGTCTCCCCGGCGGTAAAGGGAAACCTGTGGGTAAAGTCGCAATCGCCATATCCCAGAGCAATCCTAACACTATGTATGCTCTCTGCGAAGAGGCTCATCCGGGACTTTATCGAACAGATAATGGTGGAAAATCATGGCAACTGATAACGCGGAATCATACTTTAGCGGAACGGGCACCATATTATATGCGTATGGCCGTGGACCCAGATAATCCAGAAAAGATATATGTATTAAATGTACAATTCAGTATTTCTGAAGATGGTGGTAAAACCATTAAATCTGGGTATCGCGCTGGTGGCGANAATCATGATATTTGGATNGATCCANANAATGGTAATCGNATCATGGTCGCTCACGATGGTTGTGCTTCCATTGCCAATGATGGCAAAACGTTTAAGCGTGTGGTGCTCCCTATCGCCCAAATGTACCACGCCCATGTTGACGATCAGATTCCTTACAATGTTTATGGAAATCGCCAAGATGGCTACTCCTATCGTGGCCCAAGCAACAGTCGTGAACGGGGCATTAGNCTAGGGCATTGGCGGTCATTTGGTGGCTGTGAATCCGGGTTTGGTATTCCGGATCCAAATGACAATAATATTATTTGGTCTGGCTGTTATGATGGTGGATTAGAAGTTTATGATGTGAGAACAGGACATGCCAGGAATGTTCGCGTTTGGCCGGAAGCATCCTATGGGTGGGNACCAAAAGATCTGAAATACCGTTGGCACTGGACATTCCCAATCCATATATCTGAGCATAAAAAACATGCAGTTTACGTGGGTAGTCAATACGTCCACCGTTCCACGGACTTTGGCCAAAGTTGGGAAGTTATCTCACCAGACTTGACATTAAATTTAAAAAGCCACCAACAAAGTTCCGGTGGCATTGCTATTGACAATCTCATGACCTTTGATGGCTCCGTACTATTTGCAATAACAGAATCGCCCATGAAACAAGGATTAATCTGGGTNGGGAGTAACGATGGACAGATACATCTTACAAGGAATGGCGGCCGCAATTGGAACAACCTTACAGATAATATTGAAATGCCGCCTTGGGGTACAATCTCCAATATTGAGGCATCCCGTTTTGATAAGGGCACGGCATACATCAGTGTAGATTTTCACCAAATGGGTAATTTTGACCCCTATATATATAAAACTGAGGATTATGGTAAATCCTGGAAACACATTTCTAGTGATATTCCCAAATCTTACTCCAGTTTTGTTCATGTTGTTCGAGAAGATCATAAAACTCCCGGTGTTCTTTATGCTGGAACTGACAATGGACTTTATGTGTCTGTGGATGATGGAGATAATTGGGAACGAATTAAGAATAATCTCCCACCAGCTCCAGTCTACTGGATTAGCCTCCAAGAACATTTTGATGATATGGTTATCGGCACATACGGCCGAGGGATTTTTATTCTGGATGATATTAGTCCATTTCGTGAATTATCAGGAGTCAATAAAGAAAAAGTTAACTTCATGCCGGTTCAGGATGCCTATCGCTTCCAAACTATCCAAAGTATGAAAAATGACGGCACCAGTTTGATTCGTGGACAAAATCCCGCTTATGGAGCTAATCTGGATTTTTTCCTTCCTGACACCAATGCTAAAGAAGTGACTCTTAAAATCCAGGATATGAATGGAAACGAAGTTAGAAAAATAATACCGCAAAAAATTACCAGAGGTGTGAACCGTGTAATGTGGGATTTGCGTTACGAAAGAACAAAGACACCTAAGCTTCGCGTAAATCCTCGCGGAGTGGATTGGGTTACTTATAATAAGGATGGTTGGCGTCAACTTCGTACCTGGGATCTTGATGTGAATAGCGGCAAACTTGGACCTAAAGCAGTACCAGGGCAATATCGTGCTGTGCTTAAGGTAGATGAAAAAGAGTTCATACAATCCTTCACATTACTAAAAGATCCCAATACCGTAGGGACCATGAAAGACATCAAGGCACAATTTCAATTCCTCATAACTTTGCGGGAAACCATCAATGAAAATGTAAATCTTATTAACAAAATTGAGAACCTGCGGTATTCACTCCAGAATGATTACAAGACAAGGGATGAAGAAAAAACAGCGCGGGATATGGATGCACTTTTATATGAAATTGAAAGTCATTTATTCGATACAAAACTTACCGGCGCGAGAGAGGATGCATTCCGTAACCCCAATAAAATTTATGGACGTTTGGCTGCTTTGGGCAGTGACCTAACTCGATTTGGTGCAGACTTCAAACCTACGAATCAACAAGTAGAAGTATTTGATGTGTTATCAAATCGACTTGAGACACAACAAGCCGCTTTTGAATTATTAATGAAAAATGATTTCTGGGATTCGGAGAAGAAATAAATGATAAAAGGACAGAGACAAACATTTGTCTCTTAATAATAATTACCGGCGATCTAACTTTACAGCCGTCCCATAAACGAGTAATTCTGCCGTTCCNGATAGAATCATAGAAGTCTGAAATCGAACACCCACAACTGCATTCGCGCCCAATTTTTGAGCTTTTTCTTCCATCCGTATAAGAGCCTGTTCCCGGGATTCAGCTAGCATACCTGTATATTCCTTTATCTCGCCACCGATAATTGTACGGAACCCAGCCATAATATCTTTTCCCAAATGACGTGCGCGAATTGTATTTCCGATTACTGTACCTAAATTTTCCACTATTACATGACCAGCAACGTTTTCTGTCGTTGATATAATCATTTATCTATTCCTCTAAATGGTTCATCTTTGGCATCATCCTTATTTTCTTTCATAAATTTTAAGACAAGAACGACCGCACCTCCAGTCAGAAGGATAGTCCCCAAACCTAAAAGGAAATCGCTCATGATAAAACTGATGATTGCATTAATGAATTTCAGCGCCAGTATCACGCCTCCAGCAATGATAAGATATACACCTATTTGTTTTGTTTCCATAACTGCTCCCAAAGTGGTTTTTATAATATTTGAATATAACTGAGTGAAATTTGTTCCAGAAAGGGATTTAAATTCTATCTATCATGGCTGAAACAGATTATTCCGTTAGATCAATAAAGGGCGGTTACGATGATAACCTTACCTACCTCGTCTCCTGTTTGCGTACGGGTAATCAATTCCTTGTAGATGCGTCGGTCCCTTTAAAACAGATTAAACCATTCGTCCACCGTAGAGGACTAATTGCTCTCTTTATAACTCACACTCACGCTGACCATACGGCATATTTGGATGAATATGTGGATGCATATCCTAATCTTGTGTCAATGATCTATAAAGAATCGGAAGATAGAATTAAGTGTAATTATATAAAGCCGGTTAAACATGGCGATATTGTAACCGTAGGGCAATTGAGCCTGGAAGTTTACCATACACCAGGCCATTATCCCGATTCAATCTGCTACCTATTGGATCATATTCTTTTCACGGGTGATACCCTCTTTGTTGGGCGCACTGGCCGTACGGTTGACAAAAGGAGTGATACTCGATCTTTATATCGGTCTGTTTATGAAACCATTATGGACCTACCTGGAAAAACTATGATCTATCCCGGACACGATTACGGTCCCAAAATGAGTGTATCGATTGATGAAAATATTTCTATAAGTCCACTACTTCAGGCAACGGACGAGGACGATTTTGTCCAGCGGATGGCAGATTATGAGGCCACTCGCACTATCGAATCTTAAACCAGGGAGGATATAATGAAACGATATATTGCAGGCTTGATTGCAGGAGTTTTTCTCACAACCATGATCTTTACCTTCATTGGGGCCACTCAGGCTCAAGATGACAGTTTGGTAACCATAATGGAAGAATTGGATACTTATGTTCAAGATCAACTGGGAAAGGATAAGGCCGCAGGACGGTACCAACTCCAATCCTTTCAGATTGAAAGAACCCACTGGCATTATATGCTGGATACAGCCACAGGTGAACTCTATCGACTTGAACCGAGCCGGACACCAGGGAATGCTAAGTGGTCTCTAACAGCAGAAGCCAATTTCTAGAAATAATTTGAAACGATACCTTTTTATTCTCCTCATCTCTTTGATGTACCTATCCTGCGACAAGAATTCAAAGTGCAATAATTGTGGTGATATCGTAGGTGGCTTAGTCACAATGAAAGTAAATGAAACGGATCTAACAAAATATGAGGGTCTAGCACAACTTAATGGCGTGGGCTTAGGCACTTGTATCCAGGCATATATTTATCAACAAGAACTGGTCATTAGTTCGGTGAAAGTATTAGATGAATGCTGCTGTGAGCTCTGAATTAATAACTCGCACAAAATCTACGATAGATAATCCAAAGAAGGCCATCATCGGACTTCATGGTTGGACAGGAAATGAGGATTCTTTTGAACCTGTTTCTAAAATGATCAATCTGGATAATGTCAAATGGTATTTCCCTAGAGCACCTTACAAATCTGGCGTAGGGAAAGGTTATAGCTGGTTTAGTGGAAGTGATGAAAAAGGGTGGGATGTTGATAAAACCTGGAACGGCATGCATGATCTTTTAGCAAAAATTCAATCCGATGGTTTTAAACCAAATGAGATTTACTTAATGGGCTTTTCACAGGGGGCATGCCTTGCTATTGAATTTGCACTTCGCCTACCCTATGCAATTGGGGGCATTATTCCTATTGCGGGTTTTATCAAATTTAAAGAGAAACTATTAGAAGACAGAACTGAGGAGAGCAAAGGAACGCCAATTTTACTCCTTCATGGAAGACAGGATGAAATCATACCATTNACCGCTAGTGAGACAGCATATAACATTTTATCTNAACTGGAACATCCACTGTATTTTGAGGCCTACGATGCGACTCATAAGATTCCGTTGGATATTGCACCTATGATCAAAGATTTTATTTCTGACTCAATTAATTTTATTAATTCCAAGTTGTCCAAGCAATTAGTAAAAAAAGACTAATACAATCTTTAGNAGATTAGATCATTCTGGCCTTACGTTAACAGCCTTATCTCCTTTCATATCATAATCTACGTCGAAGGCCACACGCTGCCCAGAGCGTAATCCAAAACTTTTTAATTTGGGNCCTAATCCATACACATGGACGAAGTAGTCTTCNCCATCATCCCCTGAGATAAATCCAAATCCTTTCGTCTTATCATATTCTTTNACTGTNCCTNTCATGGCAATTATTTCTCNNTTTTTTGTTTTATGANTGCTCGGCCTAAAGTTCCCAANAGAACCATACCTCCACCTAGGAATGCCCATTCACCCATGGCTTCCCCTATAAAGAAATAAACCCAAACTGGGTTTAAGATCGGTTCAATCATTCCAACGAGTATAGCATCAATTGCCGCAACATACTTGAGTGCAGTGGTATATAAAAGATATGGTATCCCTAATTGAAATACACCTAGTGCAAAAATGATGAGCCAATCCGTTGTTGATGATCCGCCAATTCCTTCTAAAATAAAAGGCAAACAAACAATCGCCGTAATCATATTCCCATATAAAACTATCTCAAAAGCAGATTCTTTCTCTCTTCTAATAAGGACCGTTACCAATGCAAGACATATGCCCGCGACCAGCGCCATTATATTTCCCCAATAACCGTAAAATGACAATTCATCCATGAAGAATAGTCCCATACCAAGGAAAATGAATATCATAGCTATGATATCAAATTTTGTAACTGTCTCCTTCAAAAGAAGGTATCCGAATAGNACCACCCAAACCGGGGCTGTAAACTCAAGAAATATTGCNTTGGCTGCTGTAGTTAATCGAATTGAAATCACATAGAGAATNACCATACTNCTATAGGCCAGTATGCCNCNAATAAAATATTTATTCCAATACCATTTAGGCTTTTTNATATAGAAAAAAAATACGGTTGCAGCTCCGAGACTTCTTATCCCCGTAATTGCCACAGGGTGTAGATCCACAATTTTAATAAATAAACCACCCAAACTCCATAAAAAGGCAGCCCCAATAAGCATAAAATGGGCCGAAGACGATTTCACTTAAAGATTATTACTTTTCTTTCATTGATAATGTGATGATGAATTCTGCCACCGGCTCATCACCAAATTTGTCTGGAACTGTGGCAATCACGGGCACTGGCAAGTTTACTCGTTCACCTGTTCTTATGGTTTCTTCCACTGCAGCCGCAATAGCCTTACCTTCAGAACAAATATAATGAATATTTCCCTCAGCCCGCTTCAGAAAATTGGCTTTTAAATCTTTAAATATAAGAATCACATTCCTTTTTGATTCTCGAATCTTAAGAAGGGCAGTAAACCCTGTCACCATATCAACTCCAACTACCATGGCCCCAATATACATGGACCGAACGTGGTTCCGAGTGCGGCGATCCAATGGCATAAACAAAGTAACCCCCTCTTCATTTACATCAACAATCTTTGGCCGGCAATAATGAATCAGACGAACTTGGGTCAAGCCAAAATACCAAAGGTAAAAATTATACTTGAATCGTTCTTTAACTGATAAAGCCATTATTCATCCATTTCAAGTTCGTTCTAGAAATTAAATTCCGTAAAAAAGGTCACGAAGTTTCCGCCGCCCTGCGTATTATTAAAAAGTTTAAACTGTTTATAAATTCCTGAGCGGTGGGATACAGAAAATCCAACACTTAAATTGTTATAGCTTATTATTGGGAATAAGTCCGATATCTTTAGATCAAATCCCACATTTAAATAATTCATTAATTGTGAATCTTTTCCACTGATACGTCGCGTTTCCCGCCCTTCAACAAATGGTACCAATTCAGCCCATGACAATCCTTCTCCAATAAAGAAATTTACTGGGAAGCCAAATACTGATTTTTGATAGTGCCCCAAAAAAAATAAAGTATATTGATTATGGTTTGGTTGATATCCTTTTTCGAAATGGTGTATATATCCTGCTCTAATACTCCAATCTATTGGAAGATTTTTCCAACCACGAACAAGCTTATAACTGAAGTCTATCCCACGAATACCAGTATTGTGGCGTTCTCTAGGTATATCTGCATAAGTAATGATTGCAATGAGCGGACGATAAGTGGCATAGCCATTATAAACACGAATTGCCCATTTATCATGTTGCGGAGATGATTGAAAAGACATTTGCCCCATAAGGACAGAAAAAAATAAGAAGAAAAATAATTTTCGGTAATACATGGCAGTCCAAATATAAACAGAAATTGGTCGAAAACAGGATTAAAAACGATCTGGGGAGAGCATCGTCATATCATAATCAATAGATTTTCCTGCAATAATTTGTGAAATTAAATAACCCGTTAATGGGGCAAGACTGACGCCCAACATAGCATGACCCGTAGCTGCAAATAAGTTCGGATATTCTTGAAAAGCACCAATATAAGGTAATCCGTCAGCAGAGAGTGGACGAAGTCCTACCCATGGATTAAGTGATCCTGTCCATGATAAATCATATTCCGGATAATAATTTTGCACATTTCGTAGCATTGCATTTAATTTTCTCTGATTTATCAATCGAGACCCTTGAGTCACGGTCATAGTTCCACCAAATCGCCATGTATGTCCCATCGGAGTTGATGCAATTCTTGCTTCAACAAGAATTGCTGGAATTGCGGGCTTTTGAGGCGGCGATTCCATTGTGACACTGTATCCTTTTCCAGCCATTAACGGTATTTTCAATTTAATTTTATTAACCAATTTTGCAGAGAAACTACCAGCAGATAATACAAAATTCTTTCCAGTCCAAGTATCCTTACCTGTTGTAACTGAAATAACTTTACCGTTCTCAATTGATAATCCTTCTACTTTTGTTTCATGTATGATTTTCACATTCGATTCAAGCAATACTTTTTTGATTTCAAATAGATATGAGACTGGATTCACATGACAATCCATAGGATAATGAACACCTCCAGCAATATCAGTAAGCATTCCCGTCTCTAATTTATTCACCTCTGATGGATTTAAATCTTCAGCAGTCATGCCTATATCACGAGCCATAGCAGAAACAGCCAATTCTTCTTTTAGAGTATCTTCTCGGTTACAAAGCATCAAAATTCCATTGGTTTCTAATCCAAAATCCATTGTTTCATCAAGTTCAAGGTAAAGCGATCGACTATGCATACTGAGTTGGCGAAGTAAATCTGCACCGTGTTTAACATGTTTAGAATTAGCAGCCTTTCGAAATTTCCATAGCCAGGATATCATTTCAAAAGTTGGTTTAAATTCAATTGAAAAAGGGCTTTCAGGATCCAGGAGCCATTTTAATCCCTGTTTTATTACGCCTGGAGCTGCCAAAGGAACAATGTGGCTGGGAACAATCATGCCTGAGCTTCCCCAAGAACAAGAATCATATTGATCAGGCGTATTATTATCTATTACCGTTACTTCATAACCCATACGATTGATATAATAGGCTGAAGATAGACCAATGGCACCTCCACCGATAATAATAACATCTGAATGAGGCAAGGCTAAATTACCTGGAAGAGGTATCCCCCAGCAATTAAGGGGTATGGGGGTGTAATCAGGTTGAAATTGAAGTGTGTCCCTACAATTAGCGAGATTTAGTTATTTATCGGCTTAATGAACTTTAAAGTATATCTATCACTCTCTCCTATCAATTTGAGTTGTCTCTGTTTTGATTTAATTGAT
>PAIR01000049.1 GCA_002704905.1 Fidelibacterota bacterium | reverse complement strand
AGTGAATCAGGTGAAATAAGTAAAAAGAAAGTATTACCGGTACGATTTGTACCTATGATTCATGGAAAATAGACATTAGTATCATATGTCTCCATCTATTCTCATGAAATGAAGCGCCTCTGGCTTAAATAGCCTCCTCACGGGGGCTTTTTTGTTTGTACTAAAATTGATAGATAATATTATTATTGTACAATGAAGCCATCATTTTATCCTTATTTATGGCTTCCGGTGCTACATATATGCTACCTACGTATATTTCACGTGTGGTAAATTCTTAAGTCTATTGACGAGAATGGGGCCGTAGCTCAGTTGGGAGAGCGCTTGAATGGCATTCAAGAGGTCGTCAGTTCGATCCTGATCGGCTCCACNATAAAACTCCCAGNATTTTTTTGAGAGTTTAAATTTAATATTTTNTTANTTNATNCTTAATTCTTGTGTTCAATCAANGGTCTACCCTTTAAATGATCATTAAAATAATTAATCATTTTTCTATATAGGTTTTTCCTTGCATTACCACCNCTCATTCCGTGAGGCCGGTTTGGATAATAGAATATATCTANTTGCTTATCGTGCTTTATGAATTCTTCAACAAGCCAGGTTGTATTTTGAGAATGTACATTATCATCACCTGTGCCATGAATGACCATGAGTTTTCCATTAAAACGATCTACATAGGATAATACAGAAGTCGAATCATACCCTCCTTTATTATTCTGAGGTAAACCCATGGATCGTTCAGTATAAATTGAATCGTATAAGCGAAAATCCATTACTGGAGCTACAGATACACCGACATCAAATAAATCAGCATTCTTAGTAAGCATGAGTCCTGTAAAGTATCCACCTCCAGACCAACCCCATGCACCAATTCGATCTGGATCAGCAATCCCTTTATCCACCAGATGCTGAACACCTGTGGCCGTATCTTTTCCTAGATATCGAGCCATATTGCCATAACTTAGATTTTTAAAAGCCTCTCCTCTNCCACTCATACCACGAGCATCCATAGAAAAAACAATATAACCCTGTTGAGCTAAAAATTGGTTCCACGAGCCACCCCAACGATTGCTGACAATCTGTGTCCCNGGCATNCCATAGCCATAAACGATCATGGGATAACGCCTTCCCTTTACGTAATCTGGCGGGTATGTGACTATTCCATCAAGAGTCGTACTGCCATCTTTTGATTGAAAATGGATAATTTCAGGATATGACCAATCATATAATTCAAATTGAGACTTATCAGTCTCTTCAATAACTTGAATCACTTCACCATTCATATTTTTNAAAATGTGCTTTGCAGGTGTAAGAATACTGGAGTATGAATCAATAAAGCCATCTCCTTCTGGTAATATCTGTATCGAATGGGATCCTGACTCTGATGTAAGGAGCCTCAAGGCACTTCCATTAAACTTTATAGAATAAAAGCGGTTCTCAAAGGTGGATTCCTTATTTGCAATAAAGTATACTATTTCATCANCTTCATCCACTTTAATAATTCTCTTCACTTCCCAATCACCATCCGTTACCTGTTTCACCAATTCACCATCAGATCGATGGATAAAAATGTGATTCCATCCAGATCGTTCTGATATCCATAAAATATTTCCATTTTTAAGAAAATGGTAATTTCGATGCAATTCTACCCATCCGTTTAGATCGGATTCTTTTAATCCGGAAACAGATTTTCCATTTTTAGTGGCTACCGATAAAAATTCCCAGTAGTTTTGAAGGCGGTTCATCCGCATGACTATCAATTCGGCATCATCTCTCCATTCCATCCAGGGGTAATAGGTATCCTTAGTATTACCTATATTCATCTTTTTACGATTTCCATTTTTCACATTAGCAACAAAAATAGACATTGTCGGATTTGTTTCACCCGCTTTAGGATATCGAATTTCCTGCGTAGTCGGATAAAGTGACAATTCATCAAACATTGTAAATGTCGGCACTTGTGATTGATTCTCTTCCCAATAGGCAATATATTGACTTTCAGGACTCCAACGATATGCATCAAAAGAACCGAATTCTTCTTCATAAACCCACCCAAAGTGACCATTCAAAATTATTTTAGAACCATTATTGGTAATTTTCTTTTCCCGATTTCGAATCAAATCGTAAACATATATATTGTTATCGTTACGAACATACGCAACCTTCTTTCCATCTGGTGACATTTTTACATTTCGAAGATTGGTGTTATCTTTACTTACTGGCTCTATGGTCTTAGTTTTGAGGTCCATTATGTGATAAGTCCCATAATATGAATGGCGCCAAATTTGTTCTCGATTGGAAAGAAGTAATAATTTTGTTTCAGTCTTATCTAATGTAAACCGGCTTACCTTTAGCTTATTACCATCTATATAAAAAGCAGAACTATCAACAAAAGTGACTGTATCCCTATCGGGGAAAGATACTTCAACAATAGCACCTTTATTTTCATTTTTACCCCATGTCAGGTAAGCATTTTTATTAGAATACCAGTTCATCATTCCCAACTGTGCATACTTAAATGGGGACTTTCCCTGAACATCATCAAAGGATAAGCGCTTACCCGCACCCGGAAGTAATGTGATAATAAAAGTGGTAAGGATTAGTTTACGTATCATGTGTTCAATACCTTTTTAACATTTATTAACAATGACGTCATCATTTCTACATTTATTCTTCCTGTATTAACATTACGAGGACTTGGATGGTAACTTCCCCATAATATTTTTCCATTAGGTAGAACATATTTTTGATCATGGCCAAAAGGATAATCCTTTAATTTAAGATTAAAATCTCTACGAAAGTATTTAAGGCACCCATCAAAACCAATTTTNCCCAATGCGAGTATAACCTTAACTTGCTTAAGAATTTCCATTTCAGCACTGAAAAAATCTGAACAGTTATGCAATTCTTTTGCTGTGGGCTTATCCTGAGGTGGCACGCATTTTAAGATTGGTGTCATGAAAGCATTTTGCAATACCAGTCCATCATCTAGTGAATCAGAATTTGGTTGATTGGCAATACCTTCTAAATAGAGACAACGCACCAGAAAATCAGCGGACTTATCTCCGGTAAATACCCTCGATGTTCGGTTTCCTCCATGGGCTGCAGGCGCCAACCCCACCAATAATAATTCTGCATTGGAATCACCATATCCAGGGATAGGTTTTCCCCAGTAGGTCCAATCTTTGAACTGTTTACGTTTTTGACTAGCCACTTTAGTACGGAAATCAACAATTCTTGGGCATGCTTCACATGACACAACTTTCCTATAAAGGGATGCCATAGGTCCAGATTGGATTAATGGATGTTTTTCTGGTGTTGGATTAAAATCAGGCAATAGATCTGTCAATTTTCCTCGGGAAAATAATCATATAAGTATCCAAGGTCAAATGTTAGAAATAGAGTAAAATTTAAAATTCCAATTTTCCCTTTGATCATTGCCTTTAGGATAGACAAAAACATAAATTTCCACCCCTTCTTTTGAAGTTGAAAACTATATTTTACTTAAGGATAAAGATTTATGGCAATGATGACAATACTACGGAACCGAATGCATGTGGTCCTTTGGGCTCTTCTGGCTCTGTTCCTGTTGAGTATGACAGTTGGAGGCTTGGTTGGCGGTGCAAATATTATTGATGAACTCCTTGGCCGGGTAAATCCTGCTGAAGCCATCGGTTCGGTCAATGGATCTAAAATCACTCCAAACCAATTCAATCAAGCAGTAAATGCACGTATGGATGCAATACGTAATGCTGGAACCCAAATCTCAGATCAACAGTTGGATAGAGTTCGTAATGAAGTATGGGACTCTTTCATTGAAGAACGTCTAACTGAACAGGCTATTGATAAACTTGATATCACTGTCTCCAATGATGAAATTCTCTATCACTTGAAAAATAATCCACCTGTAGATATCCAACGTTTATTTTTTGCAAATAATGAATTTGATGAAAAAACATACCGTCAAGCTCTCAATACGCCAGGCATGATAGACTGGACCCCCATTGAGAAATGGATGCGTGATTTTTATATTCCTAGATTCAAACTTCAACAGTATATCAGCATGTCTGCAGTGGTTTCTGAAAGTGAAGTTCGAGAAGAATTTATTAAGAGAAATACAGATTATACTATTTCTGCCATTCATATTACCAATTCGTCGGTGGCAGATCGTATTGTGGATCCAACTAGCGATGAACTAATTGCAAATTACAAATCCCGACTTAGCGATTTCGAACGCGATGAAAAACGTCATGTTTCATTTGTAAGTTGGGCTAAATCTCCAAACTACGACGATTCGCTACGAGTAAAAAAGGAAGCATTGGACCTCATTATGTCATATAGTGATGGTGATGATTTTGGAGTGTTGGCCAATATTCATACAATGGATCCAGGAAATCAAGTGACCCCAGACTCGGGTCGTGGAGGCTCTCTGGGTTGGTTTGGTAAGAGACAAATGGTACCCGCTTTTGAAGAAGCAGTATTTAATGCGAAATCCGGCGCTGTGGTTGGACCTGTTCTGACTCAATTTGGATATCATATTATAAAAGTTGATAGTGTTAGAAATAAAGGTAAAGATGATCACCAGGTAAAGGCCAGCCATATCCTTCTAAATATTGAGTTGGGACAAAATACCAGAACGGATATTCGTCGTAAAGCCACTCTTTTCAGTTATGATGCACAAGATTTTGGATTTACAGCAGCGCAAGATAGTCATATTGTAAAAGGACAGGCAGCCAATTACTTAGGGGAAAACGATATATACCTTGGAGGTCTTGGCACTTTTAGATCTGCAATTCGATGGGCATTCAATGTCAAAATTGGTGCCATATCTGATCCCATGGAAACTGACGAATATTATGCAGTTTTTAAACTGGATTCAATATCTGCTGCTGGGATTGCATCTTTCGATGATGTACGTACTCAAGTCTTTTCAGCTATGATCAAGGATAATGAAACTGAAGTTGCTGCTGCATTTTCATCTGAACTCAAAACCAAGCTCGATAATGGCGCTAACCTTGAATCTTTGAAAGAAGAAAATGATAAATTAGAATATGTTCCATCTGATACAAAAAAACTCAGCGGCTCATTCATTTCTTTGGGNAANTCTGACCANATTATAGGTGCTCTTTTGAGCGCATCCAAAGATGACTTAATAGGACCNATCNAAACCTATCGTGGGTTNGGACTAATCAANGTTATAAGTATTAGTCCTTTNGATTCCACAAGTTGGGCATCTCAAAAAGATATTGTNCGCATAGATCTCTCTCGTCANAAAGAAATTCGAGCTTATCAAAATTGGATGACAGACCTGCGCGATGATGCAAATATTGTAGACAACCGAAAGTACCACTTCTAAAAAGCATACTAATCATTTATTATATTAATAATTAATTACTAGAGGTTTGGTTCGATCCGAGTACGGATAATCCATGCTGAAGGGTATCCTTTTTTTGCTAAACTCCGACGAAGAGTTTCTGCATCACGCCGGTCAATAAAATTACCCATACGTACCTTATAATTTGGCGACTCAAATATAATATAAATTTTTTCTAAAAAGGATTCACTCAATTTATTTCGTAATTGTTCCCCATTTACCTGATCACGGGTAGCCAATACTTGAACACGAAACCCTTCAATAATAATTTGTGTTGAATCCGGTTCTTCTTGTCTTACCAATTGATTCTCAATTGATAAAGGAGAAATGATTTTTGGCCAACGCGGTTCAGGGTCATTTAATTTATTCGGATCAAACTTAATTTTTTTCTCCTGTCCAAATATAAGACCGAAATATAGTAAAGGTATTAAGAGTCTCATAACAACCGCATCTGTGTAGCAGGAACCCATCCTTTTTTTCCATCCAGAAGAATCACTTCGTACCAACCAGTTTGAGTTGTTGTAATTTCTGCTTTCGTCCCCTCATGGATTTGGAATACAACATTCTCTCCCCTTCTAATTGGACCTGATCTAACATCTACAGCTCTAACGATTACTATAGCCTTTTGTTTTTCCGATACATCCCAATATTTATCAAGCATAATCCAACCCGTTATAAAAATACTAAGAAGTAAAGTTCCATTAGCAACACTAGCTAATTTTTCAGTAAAGACACTCTGAAGTTGAAGCACATAAAGAAAACCAAGAAGCATAAAAATCAGACCGCCTAGGGTAATTAAATCTGGAACGGTTAACTTTTCCACAATTGCTCGATAAAAAGCTACTAGAAAGAAATCATCAGGTGGCAATATGCGATCACGAATCTGAGATCGCACAAATTTTAAATTGTAATTAATATCACTATCTCGAGGAGAAAGAGCATTCCCTTTTTCATAAGCCCATATAGCATTTCCCATCTGACCCATTCTAAAATAGGAATTCCCAAGATTCAAATACAAATCTTCATGGGCTACTCGGCGCGATAGCTGTTCATAAATATTAGCAGCCTCGTGGTACTGTTCAGCAGTATAATATTTATTCCCCAATTGAAAAAGTGAATCTGCTGACTGTCCCATAACTAAGGACATCAACCCGAGAATCATGAAAAACCGTTTCATACTATCTCTTTATCAATTTTTTTCAATAATTCACCCACTTTTGTTTGGAGAGTTTCCGCCGCATTTCCTGCTTCTGGTCCATATCGCCCTGCATCACAAATCTTTGCTAACGAAACTGCTTCTAATAACAATGATTTGTGCACTTTATCCTTCAGTGCTAATTCAAGAATGAGGGGATCTAAATTATCCGATGACAAGAAAAGTTTAGATTGAAAGTATCGATACATGACAAGTGCAGTATATGCAAAGGGATCATCGGCTGGTTTACTCAAATTTTTCAATGCTAATCGCAATGCACTTCTAGACTGTCTAAAACTAGCTGTAGATGAACGGTTAGCTTTCACTTTAGAAAACATACCAGGAAAAACAAATAATATTCCAGCTATCAAATATGTACCCCATGCCCATATTGGGATGTATTGTTTCCCAATATTATACCAAGATGGATTTCTAGATCGTATATATCGGATATCTTCACCTATCATTGAAATATCTTGACGATTGAATTTTGTCGATGCTATCTCCGATTTATCCCCAGGGTATACTGTAATTCCTTCAGGTTTGGACCGAGTAGTTATAAATTGTTCCACATCTGGATCAAAGTAAGTTAATGTAATTGGATTTAATTGAAACTTCCCTGCAAGTCTCGGTATCAAAATATATTCAAAGTTCTGTTCACCTGTAAGCTCATCCCGAAATTCATCACGCTTAAATGAAGAAGTTGGTGGAAATACTTCCATATTTTGCGGAAATGAAATCATATTCATATTAAACTGGTTTAAATTTCCTGACCCACTCAGTTTCACACGAAATGTAATAGCCTCATTCACTTTTACATTTGGTGTATCAACCCAGGCTGTCACATTAAATTTACCTACGGCACCAGTGAAATCATCTGGTGGTCGCTTAGGATAAGACATAACATCAATATCTAATGAGTCGGATTGAATGAATTGGCGTTGACTCTCCCTATACATAGAATTAAAAAATGAATTATCAAATACGCCTTTAGAACGACGAGATGGTTTCTCTACATTACAAATGGCCGTCATGGGTGCGATCACAAGATTTCCAGTCTGGGTTGGGAACATAGCCGCTTTATAAAGCGTCGCTACTTTATATTCAACCCCTTTGATTTTTGTATCTCTAAATCGTACAGTTTGTACCACACGAAGATCTTCATTCCAAAAGCCAACACTTTTAGGGTATTCTATATCTTCAATAGATAAATTTAAGCGTGTGAAGAGTCGATAAGTAACGGTAACCTGTTCTCCAGGATAAACCTGTTCCTTATCTGGCTTAGCCTCAATAAATAGATTGGCCATATTGGATCGTCCAGCGCCCTTTTCAACTGTAATACCAATTGGGTTGGTTCTATATACCTGCTTACCCACAGTAACATTCAGAGCAGGAACATTCAGTTTTCCTACTTTTTTTGCTAGAAGTGTCCAGCTTAGACTGCGCGAACTTGTCATGGATCCATTTAACCATTGAATATTAGTCTGCTGTGCAGGACCGCTTACTATCTTAAATTCTTTCAAGATAGGTGAGATATCTACATTGGGCGTACCATCTGCATTGATGGCAACAATCTTGAATCCAACGGTTTCACTACGAGAAATATTATTCGCATCAACCGATGCAGTAACCGTCACCTGCCCTACAATAAAATTATTGAGGGTGATAAAAAAGATCATTCGATAAATGGTTTTACAGATCATTACCAGTCTTTAGCCAATTTACGAGATTTTGCCCTCGCAATTTGTTGTTTTTGCATAATTTTTTCATCCTGTTTTAAGGCGTCTAAAATACTTTCTGCCTGCTTCAGGTCCTGAGTCTTTTGNTCTTCGGATGCTTCCTGTTTCTGCTGTTGTTGTTGCTGTTCCTGATTTTCCTGATCTTTTTCTTCTTCTTTATCCTGCTGATCTTTCTCTTCTTGCTTTTCTTGCTCNTGTTCTTCTTTATTTTCCTCTTCCTNACTTTGGTCCTNCTTCTGATTATCNTCCTCTGGTGGATCCTGNTGNTANCTNAAAAATTCATAATTNTANTTTGCTTCTTTATCATTNGGATCCANTTCNAATGCCTTTCGATAATAAGNCAATGCTTCTNCAGTTTTTTTATTTTGATAAAATGTATTCCCTAGATTGTATAATGCCTTTGAACGAAGGTCTAAATCAGAAGATTTNAATGATTGTTCAAATGCTTNCTCAGCTGTTTCCATATCACCTTGTTGNAATGAAGATGAACCACGCCCAAACTGAGCCTGAGGATTATTACCTCTCTCTCTGATTAATGATTCATAATAATTNNTGGCTTCTTCAAACTCACGATTCTGGTAATAGTTAATCCCTTTATCCTGACTCAATGANAAAGATACNGANNATAAAATAATAAAAAAGATTCTANCTGACAAACCAACCACGCCATTCTTCATCTTNTTTACTNCGAGTAGGAATCAACATACCTATAATCATAAATCCAAAAGAAAAGATNGCAAANGATTGATANCGATCTTCATATTCTGAATAAATGTGGGATTTCAGAGTGCGTTTTTCCATACTNTCAATAGCACTAGTAATNCCACGAAAGTTTGCNGGTTTNTTATCAAATAGTAAATAGGAACCNTTNCCTGCAGNCGCTATNTCNTGNAGNATCGTTTCATTCAGTACAGATGTAATCAATTTNCCNGAACCATCCCGTTTGTAATCGCGAATTCCCTGATTATCAATTATNGGTATTAGAGATCCTGAAGCCGTTCCAACACCAACCGTATGGATAATCATACCTCGTTCCGCAGCNTGAGCTGCAAGAGAAATTGCCTGCCCTTCATGGTCCTCACCGTCCGTGACCAATACCAAAACCTTATATTTNGAATCATCTTCTGCAAAAGCTGATAANCCTGTNTGAAGAGCAGAACTCAATGCCGTCCCTTGGGTTGGAATCATATTTGTATCAATTTGATCAAGAAAGAGACGTGCCGCCTCATAATCAGTTGTTAAGGGTAAATACATATGACTGGATCCGGCAAAAACAATAAGAGCGACGCGATCTCCTTTCAATTGCCTTATCATCTGAGAAATTTCGAACTTGGATTTTTCAAGACGGCTTGGCTTCACATCTTCTGCATTCATGCTAGTAGATACATCAATAGCGAAAACCAGGTCAACACCTTTTCGATCAAGAGGTGCTAAACGTATTCCGATCTGCGGTCCAGAGGCAGCAAAAATTAAAAGGAGAACTGAAAAGAATAATAATCTTTGCTTCCACTTTAACCTGTATAAATCCATTTTACTAAGTAAACGCTCTTTTAATTTCTTATCTGTTCTAAATAATTCGGATTTTTTACGACTTTCCAATATCCAAAAAATCCATATTACCATGACCGGTAAATAAATGTAAAGTATGTAAGGGAACCTAAAGTCAATCATAAACGCCGCCTGAATAGAGTTCTTTCTAAAGTTTGGCCCCCTAAATTAAATATTAATGCAGGAATCAAGAACCATCCAAATAATTCTTTATAAAGGGTGTATTCCTTTACTTCAATCTCTGTCCGCTCTAATTCATCTATCGTTGCATAAATTTTCTCAAGACCGGATATATTGGTTGCACGAAAATACTGAGCATTTGTCCTTTTCGAAATAGCTTGTAATGTTTCTTCATCAATTTCATTACGTATATATCCTCGCCCAGGAATGAATGATACATCCTGATTGGTTCCAGCACCAATAGTATATATTTTTATCTCAAATTTAGCAGCCAAGTCTGCAGCAGTTAATGGATCTAATTCGCCAGCATTATTACTTCCATCAGAAAGGAGGATCATAACCTTGCTTTTTGCATCACTGTGGCGAAGGCGATTTGTGGCGTTGGCAATCGCCATACCAATAGCAGTGCCATCATAGGATTGCTCTGCTACTTTAATCTCATCCATTAGTGAGAGCAATACGTCTTTATCAATAGTCAATGGACACTGAATAAAGGATTCTCCTGCAAAAACGAGAACGCCAATTCGATCACTGGCTCTTGCGTCAATGAAATCTTTAGCCGTTTTTTTAACCGCTTCCAATCGATTGGGAGAAAAGTCAGTGGCAAGCATAGATGAACTGATATCCATGACAAGAACAATATCTACAACTTCTACATTTGTTTCTGTAAGAGAATCTCGAATCTGAGGGCGAGAAAGTCCCATAACTACAAGACACAACGTAACGTATTGTAATATGGTCAAAATTAGGTGTCGTCGTCGTCCCCGTCGTTTCATTTTATCAGAAATAAGTTGTGTGGAAGATATGCGAAAGGTACCCTCATGATTCTTCCCTACTCTGCTTTGCCAATAATAAAGAATAGGGATCATGATCAATACTACCAGATACCAGGGATTACCAAATGTGATCATTATTACCTTTATTCAAATTTCTCTTTGATATAGACTACGAAAAGTCAACTATTTAGTTTCATTTTTGTAAACATATAAT
>PAIR01000048.1 GCA_002704905.1 Fidelibacterota bacterium | reverse complement strand
CGTACACCTCCTAAAACACAATCGGCTTTATTGGAAGCTATGCAAGAGCGATCAGTAACTAATGCTGGTACACGTTACGAATTAGATAAACCTTTCTTTGTTTTGGCTACTCAAAATCCTATTGAACAGGAGGGAACTTATCCTTTACCTGAAGCACAATTAGATAGATTTATGTTCAATGTGTTGATTGATTATCCAGATCGAGATGATGAAGTATCTATAGTTCAAGCAACAACTGCTATTGAGGCTCCTATATTACAAAAAGTTATTTCAAAAAAAGAAATCCTTGATTTTCAAGGATTGATCCGACGTGTACCTGTGGCGGAAAATGTTGTGAAATATGCCGTAGATCTAGTGAGTTCAACTCGCCCTGGTCAAACTGCAAAAGATTTTGTTAATGAATGGATCGATTGGGGTGCAGGGCCACGTGCTTCCCAATATTTAATTCTTGGTGCAAAAACGCGAGCTGCTTTGGACGGACGTCCTACGCCTGATATTGAAGATGTGAAGGCATTGGCTTTGTCTGTACTACGTCACCGTGTTCTTCCCAACTTTAATGCTGAAGCAGAGGGAATGAAGGTGGATGATATCATTTTACAATTGATGGACTAATCGTTGGATAAGCGAAAATATCTAGATCCCGCAATTGTTGCAAAAC
This sequence comes from Fidelibacterota bacterium, assembly GCA_002704905.1. GTDB lineage: Bacteria > Fidelibacterota > Marinisomatia > Marinisomatales > TCS55 > TCS55. Next base: position 10,648 of record PAIR01000048.1, on the reverse strand, counting down.
TCGATAACATGGCAATACGAGCAAGGCTTGTCGTAGAAGGATATTTGATCGGACAGCATAAAAGTCCTTATCATGGATTCAGCGTTGAATTTGCTGAACACCGCGCATATGGACATGGTGATGAAACTCGCCATATCGATTGGAAATTGTATGGAAAAACTGATCGGTATTACGTAAAACGATTCGAAGAAGAAACAAATCTTCGATCTTATATTTTACTTGATACAAGTCAATCAATGCAATTTGGCAGTAATAAAATAACAAAACTAGACTATGCAAGTTATCTTGCTGCTGCGCTCACCCATTTAATGCTTAATCAAAGAGATGGAATGGGATTAGTTCTTTTTGATGAAAAAATCAAAAAATTTATTCCACCTCGGGCTGCACCTTCCCATGCAAATATTATTATGAAAGCGTTGGAAAATATTCAATCCGGAAATGATACCCATATCCGTTCTATGCTGGATCAGATGGCAGATAGAATAAAAAAGCGTGGGTTGGTTATTCTTATTTCTGACCTTATGGATGACCCGGATCAAGTTCTAATGGGATTAAACCACTTCCGACATAATAAACAGGAAATGATAGTTTTTCATCTAATGGATCGTCAAGAACTCAATTTTGATTTTGATGAACGCACTCAATTTAAAGATATGGAAACAGGTGAAATGATTACTACTGACCCTTGGCATATCCGTTCAGCTTACCAAAATATGATAAAATCATTTCAAAAAAAATATCTTACCGGCTGTCGTAACCAACGTATTGATTTTGTTCCATTATATACGGATCAACCTCTAGATATAGCTTTGAATGAATATTTAAATAAACGGCAGAAAACAGGATAAAAAAAGCCCCCCGAAATTGGGAGGCTTTCTAAATGCAAACTTAATTTATTAGTGGTGAATCATCCACCAAGTTTTTTTGCTTTTTCATAATAGCGCGTGGCACCCTCTGGATCACCTTGTTTTATTAGAACCCTTGCCATTCCTTTATAGTGCTCAGGATTTTCTGGATCGATTACAATCAATTCTCGGTAAAATTTAGATGCCCGTCGCCATTTTTCTGAATTTTCAAATGTCTGCGCAATTCCCACCAAAGCTTCTGTATCATCAGGATTCAAATCATAAGCAAACATAAAACTATCCTCAGCTTCTTGAAAATTATCTAGCTGCATATTAAGTACACCGAGATTGAAATACAGATTTGCTTTTAGGGCTTTATCCGTTTCGGTTCTGATAGCTGCTTCAAATGTCTCTACAGATTTTTCTTTATCCCCAAGGTCATAATAAAGTGTTGCCAAGGTCCGTACTGCATTGGAGTTGGTAGGATCGATTTCTACTGCCTTTTTAATGTAATTAATTGCATTTTCTTTATCCCCTGTAAATGAAAGAATCTGTCCTAGAGTCATGTTTGGTTGAAAATCTTCTGGCATAATTTCTTTCGCTTTTTTTGCACTGGCGAGAGCTTTTTCATTATCTCCTAATTCATAATAACTCGTTGATAAAATAGAATATGTCTGCCCTTCAGATGGATCAATTTTTACAGTTTGTTCGAAGCGATTAATTGCATCCTCAAGTTTTGACTTATCCTTAGATCCTTTGTATTCATTATACATGCGAACAGCTTTATTATAATTTTCTGCCCAAAACATGTTTCGATAATTATTAACAAGCTCACTAATGGGTCTGTTATCTATTTTTGCTGCAGGGTCTGTGCTAAGAGCTTTATTAAATATTTCATTCATTTCTACCCATTGTTCTTTTTTAGCATGAACGTGATATCCAATTTTTACCATCACCTCAGCATTGGTCGGTTCAACCTCCAATGCTTTAAACAAGAATTCTTCTGCTTTATCCCATTCCTCATCTTGGATGGCCATTTTCGCGGTTGTATACTCGGCTGAACTGCCGCATGCCCAAATGATGAGAGAAATGACTCCTGTAAATAATAATTTTTTTGTTTGTTTAATAAACATATTTTCCTCTAAAAATTGAGTTAAAATTATATGGTAAATTTATACGTTTTCATGAGGCTATTCAAGGTCTAAGCACAAATGCCAGATCTAAATCATTTATTGTTCAACGATTTAATTGGAACAAAGATGACTGAAATTGATTTATTTTATCCAATTTAAATTGAGCTCCTGTTTCTTGAATAATCTCCTCCGCTAAAAATGCACCAATATGTCCAGACTGTTTGAAATCAAAACCTTTGGATAAAGCTGACAAAAATCCAGCCGCATACATGTCTCCGGCACCTGTTGAATCTGAAGCAATAATGGGTCTTGGTTTTAATAAAGATTGTTTGCCATGGTCAATTATTAATGATCCTTTTTTACCTAGCTTTATACCTGCTTTACTAACTAATTGGCCTAACTGATCTGCTGAAAGTTGATAATCCTCAGTATCAAACAAAATAGATAACTCAGATTGATTAGCAAATACCACATCCACATCATGTGTAATCATTTCTAAAAATTCTTCCTTATTTCGTTTTACGACAAATGGATCTGCAACATCAAATACAATCTTTGTATTATTATTTTGAGCAATCTCTATGGCAAATTTAATGGCAGATTTTTGAGATTCTGTATCCCACATATAGCCAGTAAAATAAAAAAAATTTGACTCGGACAATTTTTTAGTTTCAATATCATCAACGGAAAATGTACGACACATACCTAAGTGGGTATTCATGGTTCTCTCACCATCTGGCGTTACAAGAATAAGACTAGATCCAGTAGGCCCCTCTCCTTGTATCAATCCAGAAATAACACCAAATTTCTCTGCTTGATGAATATAGGTTTCTCCGAATTGATCATGGCCAATCTTGCCTGCAATGAGAGCCGGTACACCTAACGCGGCACACGCTAATAATGTGTTGGGCGCTGAACCGCCCGGAGAATAAATAGGATTAATATCTTGAAAATAATTGAAGATTTCCTTTTGACGACTTTCATCCACAAGATGCATAATACCTTTATCTAGGCCCAGATTTTTTAAATCATCATCATTTGCCTTAATAACCACATCAATTAGTGGATTTCCTATTCCATAGATAATAGGTGTCATAGATTTCATTTATTGGTGTGTTTCCATTAATAATAGTTCAGAATAATTACAAACTTAATTTCTCCTTACAGATTTTACCTGTTTAATCACTAATTGAACAAGTTAGTTTTCTTTTAATACTTTTAATAAATAATAATTACATATCANNTTGCTAAAGTCTTGACCACTTTAGAAAATGGCATGTAAATTTGAAGATNATGGGCTCTAAAACCTTTGCAATAATCACCGATGTTCATTCTAATGTTGCTGCATTAAGAAAAGGTCTTTCTATAATTGAGCAACATTCAAGTATTGATCAAATCATTTGCTTAGGTGATTGTTTTGCCTTGGGACCAGATCCAAAAACAACAATTCAACTCCTTAAAACTATACCTGAATGCATTTTTATTCGCGGAAATCACGATCGATATCTTTTAGAAAAACTATGGACTGAGGAAAGGCCAAACTTAGAAGGTATGTCTCCTGATGACCCTATTTGCCAAGCTATTGTTGCCAATGAAGAATGGACGGCTAATGAATTGGGTAATGAAGGAGTAGAATTCTGTGCAGCCATGCATATTGCTCACCGTGAAATTATAGGTAATACCTTAGTAGAGTTTACTCATGCATGGTACCAACGAGATGATCTTCCGCCAACTTTAGATGAGGCACTAGCATGGAGGAAACATGTTGAAAAGGGTAATCCTACAATTGAAAAATTTATTTTTATCCACGGCCATGTTCATACACCCCGAAATGAATCCAAAGAAAACTTAACTATTCTTTGCCAAGGTGCTACCGGCTTACCATTTGATGATGACCCTCGAGGTGCGGTTGCTTTTCTAACTGTTGGCGACAAATTTGAATGGGATGTGGTTCGCTATGATTATGATAAAACAGAGACCATTAATCTTCTTGAAAAAAGGCAGCCACCTTTTTATACAAATCTACAAAATACGGTACGATACGCTTCTATAAGAAACGACCTTTAAGGTCTGCTCCTTTCCCCTTAATTTCACATCAATAATTATAATTGTTTATGCCCTATTTTGATCATAGCGCCACAACTCCCATTCATCCACAAGTTTTGGAAACGATGAATTCAATATCTGAGATACATTTTGGGAATCCATCTAGTATACACGCTTCAGGTCGAAAATCTCGATCAATAATTGAATCCGCGCGAAGAACTATTGCTGAAGCGATTCAAGCTTCGCATAATGAAATTATTTTTACGGGGAGTGGAACCGAAGCAAATAATATTGTTCTCTGGTCTCTTGCACATCTTGAAAAAAAACATGTGATTACTTCCGCTATTGAACACCCTGCTATATTAAAGGTTTTAGAAACAATTGCCCCACTAGGAGTCACATTTACGGCATTATCAGTAGATGAATTTGGACAAGTGAACCCTGAAGATCTTAAAAATTCTATTCAATCTGATACGGGACTGATTAGTATCATGATGGTAAACAATGAAGTCGGAACGATTAATCCAATGAATGCACTTATTAAAATCGCTCAATCAAAGGGCATTCCTTTTCATTCTGATACGGTTCAAGCTCTAGGAAAAACACCTTTATCAGTTCAAGATCTAAATGCTGATTATTTGAGTTTTTCTGGTCATAAGTTTTATGGCCCAAAGGGAGTTGGATTTTTATATAAAAAAAATGGAGCTTTATTGAATCCCCTTATTATCGGCGGCGGTCAAGAAAGTCATTTTAGAGCTGGGACAGAAAATGTCCCAGGTATTGCAGGGTTAAGTGAAGCGGTTAGACTGGCGGTGGAAAATATAAGTAAACGTATATCACATTTAGAAAACTTAGAATTTTTATTCAAAGAAAAAATATCTATCGCCTGCCCAAATATTATTTTTAATGGTCACCCTGAACACCATGTCCCTGGTGTTATTAGTGTGTCTTTCCCTGGACACCGCAGCGATATTTTATTAGCTAAGCTGGATCGTGAAGGAATAGAAGTCTCCAGCGGTTCTGCTTGTGGTTCTGGTTCAGTTAAACCATCTCTGATACTTCAGGCAATGGGTATTTTAGAAGAACAAAATCTTTCAACTCTTAGAATCAGTTTTGGGCGCAGTAATTCATTTGATGAAGTGACTAGCTTAGTCTCAACCCTTTCCAATATAACACATGTCTAACCCAATTATTGTAGGCATCAGTGGAGGTGTAGACAGTTCCGTAACTGCCATGACTCTTAAGAAACAAGGGTATAATGTTGAATGTGTCTTCATGAAAAACTGGGAAGGAGAAGATGAAACTTGCACTTCAGAACAAGATTATAAAGATGCTCTTGCAGTTTGTAATCATTTGAATTTACCTCTTAGAAGTGTCAATTTTTCCAAAGAATACTGGAATAATGTTTTTCAATACTTTATTGATGAGTATGCAAAAGGTCGGACGCCCAATCCAGATGTTTTATGTAATCGTGAGGTTAAATTCAAAGCGTTTCTGGATTTTGCACTGGAATTAGGTGCTAATAAAATTGCCACAGGACATTTTGCCCGAATTGTAGAATCTGATGGCTTATTCCAATTATTAAAAGGGGTAGATGGCGATAAAGATCAAAGTTATTTTCTATACTTGCTAGGGCAAGATGCCCTTTCCAAAAGCATGTTTCCCCTTGGGGGAATTGATAAGAAAAATGTTAGAAAATTGGCTGAATCTTCTGGCCTGATCAACCATGCAAAAAAAGACAGTACTGGCGTTTGTTTTATCGGTGAACAAAAATTTTTTAAAAAATTTTTAAAAAAATATATACCAACACAACCAGGCAATATTCATACAATTGATGGTAATCCATGTGGCGAGCATGATGGTCTTATGTTTTATACAATGGGTCAGCGAAAAGGACTGGGTATTGGTGGCGGGCATGGAGATAAAGAAGCTCCATGGTTTGTTGCTGATAAAGATCTTGAAAATAATATATTAATTGTTGCCCAAGGACATGATCACCCAGCTCTTTTTCATCAAAAATTAGAAGCAGATCAAATTCATTGGATTAGTGGATCTCCACCACACGCTCTAGAAAATATTTCAGCTAAAATTCGTTATCGTCAAATGGACCAATCCTGTAAAATTACTACTTTATCTACAGATCGATGTACAGTCAAATTTGATAAGCCTCAGTTTGCAATTGCACCCGGACAATCTATCGTATTTTACAAAGGTGATGATTGCCTAGGAGGAGCTATTATTGATAATCGAAATTAGTTTAAAATTCGCTGGAACAAATACTGACTTTTTTTTGTATTTTATATAATGCATATGAAAACAATCATTAAAGGAATCGCTGTACTTACAATTCTTTCAGCTCTAGTAGTGGGGCAGCTTCGTTCCACATTGCCTTCAAGGACAATGCCAGTGAATACACAGGGCCTATCTCATGCTAGAAACATATCAATCCTTGATCCCAATCGGTTTTCAATGAATCACAGTTTTGGCTTGAGTATGATGAGTGCAGGAAATCAATCCATGACAATGGGTGCCTATACTAACCAAATGAATTATATGGTGAAAGATAATCTGAGGCTATCAACACGATTTAGTTTGGCATCGCCAATGAGCGGTATGAATCCTTATGCTAAAAACGGAATGGGTGGCTCTCAGTTATTTTATGGCGCCAGCTTGGATTATCAGCCTACAGAAAATTTATTTGTAAAATTCTCCATGGACAATTATCCGCGATATGGTTTTTCAAAACGATCTTCTCGCTTATTTGATTACAGATAGTGGCAAAGTTAAAACGCCGTAAATCATCTATTTTTTTTTCAACACCTGGTAGTAAAAAATCACGAGGTAAAAAATCACAGCGTATGGGGTTAATCAATGCAGCAATAGCTGTTATGTCCCTATTATTAGTCGCTTTTATTTTTTCATTTTCAGGACGCCAGACTCAAAGTGGTGTTCCAATTGAAGTAAAGTTTCCTTCCATGCCTGACGCACCAAAACTGGCCACTGAGATATATTCTGCTAGTCCAGTATTGGATATTGAAATTGAAATACTCAATGGATGTGGAGAGCCTGGATTAGCAGCAAAATTTTCCGATTTATTACGAAAAAAACGTGTGGATGTGGTGCGCTCTGAAAATGCTGATCATTTTGAATATGATAAGACTATTCTCATTCAGCGGAATGAGAATATTTCTGCAATTAAGCACGTTGTCGATGCCCTCGGTTTTAATATGGATAATCCTGAACAAGTTTTGATGGCAATTGATCCTAACCTTGACGTGGACCTTACCTTGATTATTGGTAAAGATTTTCGAACCATTTCTTCTATTAAATCATATTTAAATAACTAGTCGATTAGTTTGACGACCGCTTTATCTCAACCTGTTATCACCTCTGGTGATCTAGCAGCGCAGATTGCCCAATTTGCTTTGGAGAAAAAAGCAGAACATGTATTAAGTATTGATGTACATCATTTGACCAGCTTTACAGATCAATTTGTTATTTGCTCAGCAGATACACATATCCAGGTAAAAGCGATTGCAGACGCCATTCGAAAAAACACAGATCATAAACCTATTCGGATCGAAGGATATGAACAATTGAATTGGGTTCTGCTTGATTATATTAATGTAATTGTCCATATTTTTAGAACTACAGAGCGAAATTATTATAATATTGAAAAACTGTGGGCCGATGCCCCAAAAATAGAATTCAACGATGACAATTTTACCGCAGCTAACTAAAGCATTGACTAAAGCCCTCTCTTCTCTCGGTTATCCTGAGAAAGAGATCAAACTGTCACCACCCAATAATACAAATTTTGGAGACCTCTCCACTAATTTACCTCTAACATTATCCAAGAATCTTAATAAAAACCCAATAGAGATCGGTGAAATTATTAGGAATGCCTTAATCCTTCCTGATAAACTAATTGATGAGGTAACAGTGACCAAGCCTGGCTTTCTGAATTTCAAGATTGGGAATGCCTATTACTATCAGGTTTTGGCTGATATTTTAAGCAATAATCAATATGGTAAGAACGATTTTGGGAAAGGCCAAAAGGCCAACGTGGAATTTGTCAGTGCTAATCCCACCGGTCCACTAAACGTTGGCCATGGACGGAATGCTGTACTTGGTGACACTGTCTCCAATCTTCTTGAATGGAATGGATATAACGTCACTCGTGAATATTATTATAACGATGCGGGAAGACAAATGCGCGTTTTGGGTCAATCAGTTGAGGCACGGTATTTTGAAATTTTAGGTAAAGTATTTGATTTTCCTGAAGATGGTTATGAAGGCAATTACATTAAGGTTATAGCCCAATCCCTAATTGATACCCATGGAGATGTATTATCAGTCGGCGATCCAATTTTTAAAGTGGAAGCAGAAAAAACTATTTTTGCCGATATAGAGAAGAGTTTATTAGGTCTGGGAATTAAATTTGATCAATTCACTAATGAAAAGACATTTTACGAGAATGGAGAGATTGATAAATTTCTTGAAGAATTGAGATTAAAGAATCTCATCTATAAGAAGGATGGCGCAACTTGGTTCCGTTCCACTGCTCTGGGAAAAGATCAAGATCGAGTATACATCAAAAGCAGTGGTGAACCAACCTATCGTGTTCCTGATACGGCTTATCACAGAGATAAGGTCAAACGTGGATTTAATTTAATAATTGATGTTTTTGGCGCAGATCATACCGATACATATCCCGATGTATTATTGGCGTTGGAGGCTCTTGGTATAAAAACTAATCATATTAGAGTATTACTTTATCAATTTGTCACTTTGATAAGGGGTGGTAAAAAGGTAAAGATGTCCACACGTAAAGCAAATTTTGTTACAATTGATGAATTAGTGGAAGAACTCGGCTCAGATGTTGTGCGCTATTTTTTCATTATGCGCGGAATGAATTCACATCTCAATTTTGATTTAGATCTTGCGACAGATCAATCAGAAAAAAATCCAGTTTATTATTTACAGTATGCCCATGCACGGATTTGTAATATCATTAAACATGGTGAAGATCTGGACGTATCCAATACCTCAGATTACGATTCAACTCTACTTAAGGATCCATCGGAAATGCGCCTATTAAAAAAACTGGAGAAATTCCCGTGGATCATCGAAAATGCGCTCCATTCATTAGAACCCCAAACCATTTCAAATTATTTGCATGATACAGCTAATTTTTTCCATAAGTTTTATTCTGAATGTCGTGTGGTGACAGATGATATATCTTTATCCGAGGCGAGGATTGCCCTAGTAAAAGGTACTAAAGTTGTACTTGGAAATGGACTAAGTTTATTGGGTATTACTGCACCTGAAAGAATGTAAATGCCAACTTTTATTAATACTGAAATTCAATTTTTGGTACTATGTCTTTCTACCTTATTTACTCTTATTAATCCTTTAGGGATTACTCCAATATTTGTGGTTATGACAGAGCGGTTTACAAAAAATGAAAGAATTCAAATCGCGAAAAAAGGAATTATCACTGGAACAATCACCTTATTAGTTTTTACCTTTTTAGGATCAATTATATTCAAACTGTATGGTATCACAGTTGAGGCTTTCCAGATTATGGGTGGTATTTTATTTTTTCGAAGTGGGTTAAGAATGCTAGAAGCCCAAGTTGGGCGATCCCGAACAACAGAAACTGAACGGGAAGAATTTAAAGAAGCAGAAGAAATCGCCATAAGCCCGATTGGGGTTCCTCTTATTACCGGACCAGGTGCTATCACCGGAGTTATGCTCCTGTCAGGAAAAACACCAATGACGTTTAGTATTATAACTTTATTATTAGCAGTTATTATAACCATGACTACATTTTATTATATTCTACGTGCAGGTGGAGGGCTCGGAAAAAAGATCGGTATGACGGGTATGCGAGTAATTCAGCGCATTATGGGTTTGATTCTTATGGTCATTGCTGTTCAATTTGTGATTAATGGTATCGAAACTATCTTACTTCGTTTATAAGTTATTGTGGAGGCGGGGAGAATTGAACTCCCGTCCGAAATAGAACCCCGAAAAATACCTACATGCTTAGTCAGTCAGTTTAGGCTTACTTACAACTGCCCTGCTGACTCGGCCATCGTAAGCAAAGTCTGTTAAGGTCTTATCCTGAAATCACAGACAACAATCAGGACCAGTCTATGTAATTGACGCCCTTGGGTCTAGCCACAGACACACCAAATCCAGGACGGGCCAGCTTAATTAAGCAGCGGCCATGTAGCCGTAATCGGCATTTATGGTTTTTCCAGGTGATTAACGAGATCCTGGACCTCGGCATGCAATTTAACGCGACGCATATTCCGTCGAAACCGATCGCCCCCATTATCAATGAACAAAATTCAATAGGCTATATAAAAACGGAAACGCCGCAGAATTTTTAAAGTTTCTAAAAATGCTGCGGCTGATTTCCAAACTATAAGGCTCTGAACGCCAACCCAGAGCCCTATCACTTTTTCATTTGCCAACCTCTTCAATTCGAATTCCTTAATGAATTCTGCCAAAAGAGGCCTTACAATATAAATGTATAAAAAAATTGAACGCAATAGAGAATCTTTGAATTTTATAAAAAAATTTATTGCAAGACTTAAAGTGTTACTTTATATA
>PAIR01000047.1 GCA_002704905.1 Fidelibacterota bacterium | reverse complement strand
TTTCCATTTTTTAACATAGATAAATTTGTCAATGAAAGTCCGACAGCTTTTGATAGCTCAGTGAGNGAGATCTTTCTTTTCACTAACATAGCATCTAGATGAATTGTGATAGGCATATTATAGATTCGATAACTTAGTTTATTATTAAGATGGAACATACTTGGTATTAAGTATAATGACAAGTACTTTAAGTATTACTTAAAACTTTTATACAAANGATTAAACTAATTACCCACCAATCAGGTTATGAGTCTGATTTATACCAATGAGACTTTTTTTGATGATGGAATTCTCTTAGTTTCCTACTATGAGGATGCTACTCACATTCTTAGTCTTATCATCTATGATCCTAGCGCAATTTGGGAAAGTTGAGATCAGTNTAGATGATCGACTTCTTAGAGATAGNGAAAGGCAAAAGATTTCTTCTATCCGAGATGAAATAAANAGNTTTTTTTCTGGCCGGATCTGGGATGAAAAATTCGAAAGCCTAAAAATCCCCCTCTATATATCCATTGCTTTTCAAGGTATCGCGCAGAAAGGCGGCATGGAGACATACCACGCTCAGGTTCTAGTTTCTGATGGCATGGACATTCGCTACTTTGATAAGTCAGTCCAGTTTCATTACAATCCTGCCGGATCTATTCAGTTCGACCCAGTAATTTTTGANCCCTTGGGTAGTTTTTTNGCTTTTTATGCCTACACAGTTTTGGCAGGCTGGATGGATACTTACGAATTTTATGGAGGAAACCATCCTTATGACCAAGCCCGGGAGATAGCACTACGAGGTATGGCTTCNGATTATCCTAAGGGATGGAGTACTCGTGTACAATTATTGAAAGAAGTGACTGGTAATAAAGGCCTGAGAGAAGCTCGTTTTGCCTTTTATGTGGCCATGGATCTATTTGAACAGGGGAAACCAGATAATGCCCTAATAGAATTTGGCCTTATGATGGAAGGCCTAGAGATAGTATTTCGACAATTCCCTACGGGACGCACGCTTTATTTNATTAATGCTCATCGANAGAAGCTAGTCCATCGCCTCAATCTCTTGGGTCAAGAAGAGATGTTATTTCGCCTTTCTGAAATGGACCCGGCCCATAAGGATAANTATATACGAGGTTTAAAAAAGAGATAGTTTATTCTTTAATGATATCCGTAGACCGTTTTTTCCTACGGATATANTAATCAAACACNACACTCCCCCAGTATAGCCAGGGAAGAATATCTTTATCCTTTACCTTGCGAATCTGTTTTGTATGGCGACGTCTTTTCCAGATCACATGTGGATGGAAGAAAATCCAAAATAATGATTGTACAATTCCAATCATGTGGTTCATGTCGAATCGAACCATTGAATAAATCAAAGCGACAAATTCGAGTGCGATTCGTATCGGTGCAATATATAGAGTAAGAGGTAAACTGTAATTGGTGAGNACCATCAACATTGAATTTCGATGGTTTAAATATTGTTTTTTCCGGGAAAACATGGGCAGTGTCANTGCATTTTTATGATATACTACTGCACTGGGAATGGCCCAGGTTTCTTTACCCATAAGNTGAAATTTCCAGCANAGATCAATTTCTTCTTGGTGGGCAAAAAATTTCTCATCAAATCCACCAACTGTTTCAAAATCATCCTTCCGAACCATAAGTGCCGTCCCACTTGCCCAAAATACGGGGCGCATGCCGTCATATTGACCTTCATCAGTTTCTAATTCCTGAAATATACGACCTCGTGCAAAAGGGAACCCCAATACATCTAACCAGCCTCCAGCCCCGCCTGCATAATCAAATTTGGATCGTTCAAAAAAGTTTAAGATTTTTGGCTGGACTGCAGCAACCTTGGTATTTAGTCTCAAAAAATCTGCCAATGGCTCTAGCCAATTTGTATCCTGAATTGTATCATTATTTAAAAATACAAGGTAGTCCCCATTAGAAGCTTTGGCACCACGATTGCACCCACCTGCATAACCATAATTATAATCATTTTNNATCAAAATAACATGNGGGAAAGTTNGACTTACCCAATCCGNGCTGNCNTCNGTGGAGGCGTTATCCACNACAATAATNTCAAGGTTTTCGTATTCTGTCTGGACCAGNGATTCCAAACATTCAGCAAGCACCTCGACCCCGTTCCAATGGGGAATNATGACGGATACTTTTGGATGGTCCATGGAAATTATTGAATGGGGGAGATACCCCTTTTATCCTATTCCTGCTTTAGGTCTTGCAGCAGATTTTGAGCTACAGGATCATTGGGGTTTTTATCTAGCCATTCGGTGAGAACAGATTGGGCTTCGGTTATCATATCTAATTGCTTATAGGTAAAAACTAATGAGGATACAATCTGTGTGAAATAATTTCGCCATTGTTCCATTTCATTCTTAGATGTAAGACGATCTCCATTTTCAACAGATTTGAAATCAGCATAGAGGCCTTCAAAAATAGTTTTTCCAATTTGAAATGAATCTAACTCTGAAATGTATACTTGACCATAATCCACCTTATCTCTAATAGTGAGATCATTTCTGGTAATGAGGATATCCATAATGCGGTTAAGTTCCTCTTTATCCCCTAATTCACCAAATAATCGAGCTAACTGGTAATGTAGTTCCTTCGCATCAAAACGAATGGTTCGTTCTGGAATGTTATCTTGCATTTTATTTATGACACTTAACGCCTTTTTACGGTGTATTTCTGCTTTTTCTGGATTAGTCTTTTCAAAATCTTTAAAGACCATGTAGTGGTAGGCCGCCAACTGCATATGGGCACTTCTCAAATTCTGGAGGAGGCGAATATTTGTAGATGGAAAGTAAAATACATCATCCCTTCCTAAGTTTCTGTAAAGATAACCTGGTTTAAAATCCTTTGACCAAACCTCACCTTCAAGCTTATTCCATTCTTCAGCTTCAATGTCTTTTTCCCATATATCAGAACCAAATCCAGACATAAGGTTGGTCCACATACGTTCTTCGTTGATAGGGTTTCGCTTATCCACTTGAAAAGGACGGAGGCGGTAGACCAATCCTTCCATTTCTATATAATCTTCAAGGCCAAGGCGATTATTGGACGGAACGGTAACTGCAAAATAAATAGGATATTTCCATTTGGCGTCAGAAATAATCTTCAAAATCATCATATCTTTTACCATCAGAGCCGCTCCAGCATAAGTGGGCTCTACTCTCCATTCGATGAATCCATCTTTATTTTTATCAGACTTTGGAGCGGGGATCTGAACGTTCCTTGATTTCCATGGCTGGAGACCAGATGAAATATCTAAGACCTGATTGTCAGTCATATTAATAAATCGCTCTAACTCGCGCCCTTCTTTATCAACCTGGCCGCGCCGAGAATCTCGAAGTTGGCGAATATACCACTCTGTATTTAAAAGACTTAAATTCGCCACAGTAATATCTTTACGGATGCCTTCTACTTCCTGTAAATACCATAATGGAAATGTATCATTATCACCATTAGTGAAGATAATGGCATTGGGTTCACAGGATTGCAAAATATTATAGCTGTAATCCCAAGCAAGGCGATTATCAGAACGATCATGTTCATGATAATTGGCTTTTAGCATCATCCCTGGCATAGCCAGTAATAAGACAAAGAATGTACCAACCACTATATTTTTTGAAATTGGTTTATTTTTTAGCAACTGTAGTATACGGTCGCCTAAGGCCGCCACCGCAATAGATATCCACATGGAAAAAGCAAAGAAACTGCCCACGTAAGAATAGTCTCTTTCCCGTGGTTGAGGATCATCTTGATTTACAAAAATGATAATAGCAAGTCCTGTCATTAGAAATAGACTGAATACAGAGAAAGCCTGATCTCGGTCTTTTTGAAAATGGAAGAACATTCCCCAGAGACCCATCAAAAATGCAAGAGGAAAACCAAATTGAAACCAATCTACACCATCTTGGTTAGTATTTGCACCGTAAGCAGTGACATACTGATCCGTGCTTGGTCCTCGTCCAGCAAATTGCCATAGAAAATAGCGCCAGTACATTTTCTTTACCTGATAGCTCCAGAAATAACTCCACTGCTTATCTAATCGATATGTTTTGTATTTCCGTTCCTGAGATGAGGAATATTCCCTCCCATTGGTTGGTCGACCAACGGCTTCGTGCTTGGGAGGCAAACCACCATACCTACGGGGAAATTGAAACATTTGACCATATTGTTCCCGTTCCATATATGCAATGGCACGAGCCACTGTAGAGGGATCATTCTCATTAATAGCAGGATTCTGACCAGAACGAATAAAAATTATTCCATAACTTGAGTATCCAATCAGAATAAGCACTACTGATGTAAGTGCCAATGCATATTGAAATTTTTTCATTCTAATAGTAGTAACCATTCCTCCCACAACTAACACACTGAGAATAATCACCATAGCCAAACCAATGCTGTCTACCAGTTTTGGTATTCCATTAATAATACCAACATTTATCACTAAATAAACGGCACCCGTAGCGGCAGTTGTAATCAAAAACCCTTTGAAAGTAAAATTAAATTTTTTGAAATAAATTATAAGAGCTACAAATGGAAGGGCCAAAAGATTTAATAAGTGTACACCAGTAGCAAGGCCAATCATATAGGCAATAATAAGTATGTAACGTTCATTNCCTTTCTCATCTGCACGTTCTGCCCAGTGAAGAATAAGCCAAACTACGATTGCTGTAAAAAATGTAGAAAAACCATAAACTTCAGCCTCAACAGCATTAAACCAATGTGAATCAGTAAAAGCAAATGTAAGTGATCCAACTAAAGATCCACCAAAAACAATTATAGCGTCCATTTGTGTTTGAATNTTACCACGATAGTTTGATATCAATTTTACTGTAGAGAGATACAGGTACATAATGGCCAACGCACTAACCAGCGGTGAGATCAAGTTTACACGAAAGGCAATATCTGGGTTAAAAGGAATCATAGAAAAGACACGCCCAATAATTAAATACAGTGGGCTTCCTGGTGGATGAGGCACCCCAAGTATATAAGATGTAGCAATGAATTCTCCTGAATCCCAATAAGGGACCGTATCAGCCATGGTGAGTAAATAAATCAGGAATGAAAAGGCCAGAGTAAGCCCCGCAAAAATACGGTTCATTCGAATGTAGTCGGGATGAATCAAGTGTTAATCTTTCTTCTTTTTCTTAGTTTTCTTTGGTGACTTAGGCTTCTTTTTAGGTTTGGGTTTTTCTTTTTTTACCTCAGCTTTTTTAGATTCTTCAGATTCTGTATTTAGATCTTTAGCTGTATTTTCTTCAACACCTTTCTTTTGCTCATCTATGTAGTTAAGTTTTAATTCACTTAGGCTATGAATAATATATTGCTCTTCCCATTCACTTAGATTTCCCTTCATTTTGGTCTGAAGCATATCCAGCAGGTCAATATAATAGGTTGCTTGTTCCATGTTTCGTTCTAAGCTATCGGATACGGGATTTTTGACTTTCCCTAAAGATATCCATGCACTTTGGACGAATGTATTCACTAAGTGAATAAATAACTGATCTTCTTTTTTTAATTGTTCTTCGGCCATGATATTCCTCTTGAGTGGATTGTATTCAATTCGAATAATAATGTTTCAAAAATNGCCGAGGAAAATACATCATATCGAATATTAAATCGAATAAACTAATGAATCACGAAATATTAACTTGCTCTAGTTTATCTTGATATTCATTAATGAATCGCTCGCGGATGAGTTGATGTTCTGGCTGATTCAAATTTGGATCCTCTTTTACCAATTTAAAAGCAGCTTGGCGTGCTTTTCTCAAAATAGGTCCATCNGTTACCATATCTGCAATTTTATATTTTAAAAACCCACTTTGACGTATACCGAAGAATTCTCCCGGCCCNCGAATTTTTAAATCTTCATCAGAAATTATAAAACCATCATTGGTTGATTCCATAATTCGTAGACGTTTTTTCGAGTTATCTGAAAAATTTCGGCGCACGAGAATACAATAACTTTTTTTACGACCTCTACCCACACGGCCTCGAAGTTGGTGAAGTTGTGTAAGTCCAAAGCGTTCTGCATGCTCTATCAGCATAACCGTAGCGTTTGGAATATCTATCCCCACTTCGATGACAGTAGTGGAAATCAGAATATGAATCTCATTCTTGGCGTACGCATCCATTACGTTATCTTTTTCATCTTTTTTCATTCGCCCATGAATAAGGCCAACTTTTAACTCCGAAAATATTTTTTTAGAAAGATTTGCGTGCATTTCCACCGCCGCAATTAGATCGGACTTCTCCGTCTCCTCCACTAGTGGATATACCACCATACACTGTCGACCAGCAGATACTTCATCTTTCATAAATTGATAGACTTTTTCCAGTCGTCCCTCTTCTACTACTTTAGTCACTACAGGTATACGATTTTTTGGCATTTCATCAATAATAGATAAATCCATATCTCCATGGTAAGTAATAGCAAGAGTACGAGGGATAGGCGTGGCTGTCATGGCCAACAAATGAGGGTTTAATCCTTTTGAAATTATGTTTCCCCGCTGAATGACACCAAACCGATGTTGTTCATCAACAATAGCTAAACCCAGTGTTTTAAAGACCACATCCTTTTGAATGAGAGCATGTGTACCAATAATTATATTAATCCCACCATCCGCTAGACTTTTAAGGATTGATTTTCGTTCTTTGGTGGCTGTACCACCCACTAAGATGGCACAAGTTATGTGGGCTATTTCCATATGCTTTTTAAAGGATTCAAAATGCTGATGGGCCAAAATTTCCGTGGGCGCCATTACTGCCACTTGCACTTTGTTGGACACCGCAATAGCTGCGGCCAATACAGAGACAATTGTCTTCCCAGAACCAACATCCCCCTGTAAAAGACGGTTCATAGAGTAGGGGCGAGCCATATTATCCTTGATCTCTTTGATTACCCGCTTCTGGGCGTCGGTCAGTTCAAAATCCAAGCTATCGGAAATCAATTTCACTTGAGGTCCGGTCTTATTTAATGCCTTTGTCCCTGTCTTTTGGATGGATGATTTACGTAAAGCCATGAGCATTTGTAGAAAAAAGTGTTCATCAAACTTGAGTCGGTGGACCGCTTCATTTAATTCTGATTCTGAATCAGCAAAATGAATATTTCGTAAAGCACTATTAATATGAGTTAATTCATTTTTCTTACAGAATTCAGGTGAAAAATGGTCGGGTATTTCTTTTAAGGAGTCGGAAATTATTTTAATTAATCGTCTGAGGCTCCGGCTATCTAGCTTTGTCTTATTTAATTCGGCAGAAATAGAATAAAGTGGTATTACCGATCCTGAATTTANCGGATCTTCATCCGTTTTCAATTTGTCATATTCTGGATGAACGATCTGGAAGCCATTNAAAAATTCTACNTTCCCACTTACGGCAAGACGATCTCCTACCTTAATTGCTTTTTTTANATAACGNGCCCCATTAAACCAGGTAAGGGTTATCNNACCCTTNCCATCGGANAAAATGGCCTGAAAATATTGNCGGCGCTTNCCCTTTCTCAGATCTGCTGCTTGAACTTTTCCNATTACGGTTACATCCGTGTCAACNNGAAGNTTTGAAATGNGNGAAACTGTTGTNCGATCTAAATGTTTTCGNGGATAATAATTAAGNAGATCCAACACCGTATTNATGCCGATNGCAGAAAANGCATCNGCCCGNACCGGNCCNACACCTTTAATAGATTGNANTNATGTAGAAAAAGATAAGGCCTTATCAGGCACAACTAATCATTTCCATTCCTTGCGATAGGTATAAGTNACNGTTTGGGATCCATTTGCGGGAATGGNAAGNGGNAANTGAATTGTTGAGGCATCCTTTTTACGGTAATTTTCNGAAGCGTCGCGCACTACCCAGTCACCATANATATGTTCAATNAACCTCACTTTTATCTCATTNGANAGGGTATTNGTAACTTCAATACTGATGGATCCTTCTTCGCTTTTCTTCTGACGATCATAATTCAANATAGTTCGCTTTCCCACAACATCAAAAGCGCGCCCAGAGATAATGGTTGCCATCGCGCCTTTTGGCACTTGGCGAATCTCATCTTCACCNACAAATTCAATAGCNCCACTAGTTGCAGATTGATAAAGNTGAATCTTCCCTTTNGGTAGCGGAACGCCAAGATTATTATTTTCAGTATTGGCNATNTGNTACTCTATACCAAGGGGCTCTTCCTTTTGACTCTGNT
Source organism: Fidelibacterota bacterium (assembly GCA_002704905.1). Taxonomy (GTDB): domain Bacteria; phylum Fidelibacterota; class Marinisomatia; order Marinisomatales; family TCS55; genus TCS55. The sequence continues at coordinate 21,541 of PAIR01000047.1, read as the reverse complement.
CATCATTCTCAAATAAATAAGTCTTNTGGAAAGAAACTTTTCTCGACTGGTAAAGTCGTGTCGTTATGCTTTCTTTTCCATTNAGCCTCACTTTTCCTCCCAAGCTATATATATGATAATCACCCANCTGTTCTTCTTTTGGNTCAGCATCTTCGTTAGGTGTTGGCATAGATCGCATCATCATNGGTGGCANATTCATGTGGCCGTTTTGTTTTAGTATCCCTTCTACAAGTTGAAGAGAAACATTNTTAAAATCCAAATTGCTNTTATTCTTNATATAGGCTTCTGCTAAAAATTCAGCANNTTNNCCAGATTNATCCAAAATAAGCCGNTAGATTGCATCCCAATCAAATCCTTTCGTTAGATAAATAAGGNTTCCACGAACAGGNCCAGATTTTTTTTCTGGTGANATNNTCCAAGTGAGNGANGGCTTAAACATCNCCTNATCNAGNTGNCCGGGAACGCTAATATAATCNACTCTATCCCTATTNAATGAAATAGTAGATCGCTTCCGNGTTATNGTAATGGTNTTNCCGCTAATCTCCACCAATGTTCCTGTAAGAGANCTNCCATTTATAAATTCTACATCAATGGTNTCACCTAAATANTTGTAAAGATANTTAGANAAATGGAAAACATCTTGGTTAAATCGCTGCATATTNACAGTAGCATTATTCAGAGTTAGAAATGGTGAATCTTTAATCATCCCAGANGGGAGATTGTCCCAAGANACTGTATTATNNCCCGNTTGAATATTCCATGCAACNGGNTGTTTNATTAGNGCGAACCCATCCTTATACATAGTCATNGTAGCATGGTTCGATTGNGCNGTTATAAGAGACGNANATNTTAGAATTCCTATNATCTTCTTCATTTNAACATNTCCAAATTTGCNTTGACGAGGTCGAATTCTGCAGTCATATCTTNTAATTTTTGCTTTTCATGGGTTACCACATTTTCCGGTGCCCGTCTTACAAAATTCTCATTCGCTAATTTTTTTTCAGTGNCCGNAAGGTGTTCNTTTAATTCATTCAANCGTTTTGAATGGCGNTCNATTTCTTGGTCTAAATTTATTAATCCTTTNAGCGGAACAAATAGTTCCATTTTTTGAATCACTGCAGTAGCTGATTGGCTAGGTTTTTCAAGGTCTTGCCCNAGGGTAATGTGTTCNATCTGCCCCAGTGTTTTAATAATATTTTCAAATGATTCAATCTTGGCTTNGTGTCCATTNACATTTCGAATNACTAAATCAGNTTTTTTGGTCTGCGGTACATTCATCCGACTTCTTATAGTTCNAATAGCAGTAATNATTTCTTTTANAAGTCCCATTGATGTATCCGCTTCTTCATCAGCTTGATCTTTATTCCCATTNAGCCANGGNGATACAATAAGATCNAAATCCGATTCATGCCTAAAATAAGACCAAATTTCTTCAGTAATAAATGGNGAATANGGATGGAGCATTGTCAATATGCCTTTGATGGTATGNACGGCNACAGCTCTAGAAATGTTAGCTTTNTCAGTATCTTGACCATANAATCTTGTTTTNGCTATCTCNATATACCAATCACAGAAATCACTCCAGGTGAACTCGTAAATGGCTTTGGCCGCTTCNTTGAAGTGGAACCGATCCAGCTGGTGGTTTACTCGAATGGCCGTTTGGTTCAATTGACTTAAAATCCACCTTTCTGGNAGATCCAGTTCGACATTATTTAAATCAACTTCCGGGGTTTTACTTNCCTCAAGATTCATATGNACAAACCGAGATGCGTTCCAAAGTTTGTTCATAAAATTTCTGCCAATTTCTAACCGTGATTTAGAAAAAAGGACATCTAAACCCTGAGGCGCCATAAGCATAACACCGAAACGCGTTGCATCAGTCCCGTACTCTTTAAAAAGATCAAAAGGATCTGGAGAATTCCCCAGTGATTTACTAAATTTTTTACCCGTCTCGTCCCTAAGTATAGATGTGAAATACACATTTTTAAATGGAATCTCATCTAAAAATTCATAACCGGCCATGATCATTCGTGCCACCCAAAAGAAAATAATATCTGGACCAGTGACCAATGTGTTGGTAGGATAAAATGTAGTTAGATCCTGATCAGAATTTGGCCAGCCATGTACAGCAAAAGGCCAAAGCCATGAAGATGCCCAAGTATCTAAAACATCTTCATCCTGTATCCAGTTCTCAGGGTCATCGGGACCGTTCACCGATACATGCAGTTTTTTTGGATCGTTTTTNTGGTACCAAACAGGAATTTGATGGCCCCACCTAAGCTGACGACTAATACACCAATCCTTAATATTTTCNATCCAATTGTTATAGGTTTTGGTCCAGTGGGCNGGATNGAATTTGATTTCTCCTGAATTCACCGCTTTNAACGCCGGTTTNGCCAATTCTTCCATTTTTAGATACCATTGCTCGGACATATAAAATTCTATNGGAACATTNCCNCGTTCGGAAAATCCGATGTTATTCGTATAATCTTCGATTTTNTCAANNTNTCCACTCTGATCCATATCTGANANNACAGCNTTCCTGGCATCTTCACGTGATAANTTTTGATATTTATTCGGAACTTNCGAATTTAAAGATGCATCATCATTCATAATATTGATGAAGTCTAAATTNTGACGCTTTCCCATGNCAAAATCATTAGGGTCATGTGCTGGGGTGACTTTAATNCAACCNGTCCCAAANTCTTGATCTACATAGGTGTCTGCAANAATAGGAATCTCTCGNTCNACTAAAGGTAGNGAAATGGTTTNTCCGATAAAATGTTTATANCGCTCATCTTCTGGATGGACGGCAACTGCCGTATCTCCCAGCATGGTTTCNGGCCGNGTGGTTGCCACAACTAGANATTTCNCACTGCCTGTGATTGGATAACGAAAATACCANANCTTTCCATNCATCTNTTTNTGGATCACCTCNTCNTCACTTATAGCCGACTTTGAAANAGGGCACCANTTCACTAGGCGATGNCCTCTATATATCAANCCTTTNTTATACAATTGNACGAATGCTTCAAGTACAGCATTGGCATATCCTTCATCCATTGTAAACCGCTCACGTTCCCAATCACATGAACAGCCCAGCTTTTTGAGCTGCTTNATAATAATGCCACCGTACTTATTTTTCCATTCCCAGGTATGTGATAAAAATTCATCGCGAGAAAGGTCATCTTTATTAATACCTTTTTCGGCCAACATTTTTACGACTTTTGATTCTGTGGCAATAGAAGCATGGTCTGTACCGGGAATCCAGCAGGCGTTATTTCCCGCCATTCGTGCTTTTCGAATGAGAACATCCTGGATAGTGTTATTCAGTACATGTCCCATAGTCAACATCCCCGTTACATTAGGTGGAGGGATAACAATAGTGTATGGCTCACTATCAGAATTGGGGTCACCTTTAAAATATCCATTGTTCTGCCAATGCTGATACCAATGGTCTTCCAGTTTATCCCAATTATATGATTTGTCAAGTTGTGGCGTTGACATAATATTTTAAAATGGGATCAATTTAATAATCAAAAAAGAGGTTGAATTATCGATCCAAAATTAAAGAAAAAGCTGTTGTCAGTTTGAGAACATTTTGATTGGCTTTCACCAAATTCCCAGATATAATACGCCCCAGATTCCGCATAACCTTGTATCCTATCTCTGGATTTCCATCACAAATAGAAAAAAGATCCAATGTATCTAATCGTGCCAGGGTACAGGCTGATTCAGCGCGNACGTTGGCTGTGCGTCGATCTGCNTCNTTAAAAATGGACATTTCACCGAACTGAGGGTGAATATCGCTCGATAGTTTTAGGATGGCCTTTTCACGATTATCTGCCTCACCCTTACTCATAGAAAGAGTCAAGGCCTGGTTAATTTCAACCTGACCACTTAAGAGGAGATAGATAGAGTTCCCCTCTTCCCCTTCTGTAATAAATTGTTCACCCTTTTCCATCTGCACTTCTTTGAGGACATCATGGAATTGACTGATNTGGTCATCACTCAGATCATCAAAGATTTGAAATTGNTTTAATTGGTCATTATTCATCATTACCTCACGGGATTACAATGGCTCGTTNCCCTTCTTNCAGGGTGTAGCCTTTGCGTGGATTTACTACCANATTAATNTTACTTTCTTCCTGGAGTGATATACCTCCCTCTTTNAATTTTCGTTCAATGAAGTTATCCAGTGCTGATGCATCNGAAGATANNATCGCACCAATNCCCAAATTTTCATCTTCTGCGAATACNCCNATNAGGAGNGANCCATNCTTNTTTCTAAAATNGTCAAATAATTGGTCATAGGATTTNCCNACGAATTGAGANGGGATTTCCACGCGCTTAAANCGAGAATTNGAATTGCTTTCCATTAATTGGTTNGCNATTTGAGGAACGCCAGGATCNACCACATGNGATGCNANAATGTGNGCNCTAAAATCATCNCCCACCACTACTTCNTCAGCATCAGCTCGTTTAATATGCGTTAGATTNACNCGATCNANCAAATANGCNANTACACGAATNCTTGGATCCATACTCTTAATNGTAAGAGTGGCAAAAATAGTTTTCTCATCATAAGNNGCTACTTCCGANCCNGTTGTATTTGGNATAACAATGACCGTATCNGCATCTNTTATACTGGCTCGATTNAATATCTCCTCCTGAGTNAAATCNCCAGAAACAAAATGGATNCGTATCTTCNGATATCGGTTCTTCAGTTGNGTTACATCTTCCTCNTTCATTTCATTGATGAGNACCANNTCCCGNTTTATCCCGCCACTGAGNTGCTGAATNGANTCTAATATCCGCTCCCCATTGGGGTTCCANCCACACATAATNAGATGATNNGTTAAATTCAATTGTTCCAAACCTTTGCCCTCCCGAATTTTTNGTGCAACAAAAATAGAAGAAATAGATGCTGTAAGTAAAGAAACNAGTGAAATGCCCATAAACATGATNAAAACAGCAAATATTCTTCCTGCAGGTGTTGTAGGATAGAAGTCACCATANCCNACTGTNGTCATTGTTACAATCGCCCACCANTAAGGATTNTCATCTTTAGAAATATCNCCNGGCTCTAACCATTGTAGAATCAAACCACCAAGNACCATGGTTAGCAGTATTCCTGCGCCCACCTGGAAAAAACTGTTACGAATTAATGTTNTGGCCCATAATCGCATNAAGGTAATTTAATTATTCTTACCATGATTGGTATATTGAATATGTTAANTAATAATTNGATTTNATNNNTAATANTTAGTTATTGACTTTAATNACNTNTAACCCTTAGTCTCTATNAGNAGANGNGCNTAATAGAGNATNGTANCTTNNTNANNTCACATACNTNTANTTTTTATCTATTANTTTATTAATTTCCTCGTCAGAAAAATAGTCAACTAAGGAGGCTAAATGTTTAAACAATTAATACCCAGACTTGGGATTACAATCTTGATGCTTGTTGGGATGTCGACATTCCTATTTGCACAACAAGGTTCAATCTCAGGTCGCGTCACTGACGTAGATACTGGGGATCCGCTTGTGGGCGCCAATGTCCTCATTGTTGGTACTAATTTAGGTGCTGCAACAGACATAAATGGTGAATACTCAATTAGTGCGGTACCAGCAGGAGCGCAGCGACTTAATGCTAACTACATTGGTTATGCAAGTAAATCAAGCAATGTGGATATAGCAGCGGATGGCAGCGCAACAGCAGACTTTGGTTTGTCAGTTGCCGCTTTAAACTTGAATGAGGTCATTGTGACCGGTACAGGTACTGCTGTTGAGAAATCTAAAGTAGGTAACTCGGTAGGTATTGTGAATATGGAATCACTTGAAGATGCTCCAATCTCAAGTTTTTCAGATATTCTTCAGGGGCGTGAAAAAGGTGTCGTCATGCTGCCCAATGGCGGTTTGAATGGCGAAGGCGCTTCTATACGTATCCGTGGAACATCCACCCTATCTCAATCAAATGAACCCGTCATTTATATTGATGGTGTTCGTTTGGATAATGGATCTGGCGGCGCTGGGCCCGGAGGTAAGCCTTCTCGTTTGGATGAAATTAATCCAGATGCTATTGCCCGTATTGAAATCCTTAAAGGTGCTGCTGCTGCATCACTTTATGGTACACAGGCAGCCAGTGGTGTAATCCAGATTTTTACTAAACAGGGTGCTATTTCAAAGCCTCAATTCTCAGTTGAAGTTGAAACAGGTACAAGTGCATATGATAAGACTCGCTGGAAAGAAAATTCTGGTTTTGCCCGGGATCAGGCAACAGCAACTCGTATGGCTGGATTGTTTAATAAAAGTGGCTTAAAACCTTACGAAGTAATTTCAGTGCCTATGGTTGGTTGGCTCTATGATAGTGGGTCTCGCCAAGGTGTTTCCGCCTCTGTACGTGGAGGTGCACCAGGTGCAACTTATTTTGCAAGTTTGCGCGCCTCATCTAGCGATGGACCTTACAACGAAAGTGCAACACTATTGGGTAAACCAGTTGGGGATGCCAACGATAAGCGTGACCAGTTCATGGCTAGCGCTACGTTGAATATCGTTCCAACGGATAAACTTAGACTTCGTTTATCAACTAATTACACTTTCACAGATCATAATACGATCCAAAATAATAATAATATTTATGGAACTACCTCTCTAATTATGATGGGTAAACCTGAACATGCAACTGAGAATAATGCGACAGGATCGATGGCATTTGCCTCAGCACGTGAGACTACTCATCGTCAACAGAACAATGAAGGTGATAACACGACCATTTCTCTGCAAACCAGCTATAGGGTGATGGATGGGTTAAACATCTCCGGAACCTTCGGAATGAACTCCACCCTAAATAAAAGCACAAACCTGACACCTTTCGGCTATAATGTTGATAACTTTATGTCCTATGCTGTACAGGGTGCCTTGTCTAAAGGTAAGATAGATAAAAAAGTCTATTCTGTGGATTTGAAAGCAGACTACGCAGGACAATTAGGTGTTATTTCTCATGAATCTGTTCTTGGTTTTCAAACGTTTCAAACGGTTGTAAAAGCCATGAGTGGTGGAGGACAGCAGTTCCCAGGTCCCGGACTTGAAGTCCTGGGTGCCTTGGGTAGTAACTCTGCTGGCTCTTCATTCTCTGAAGTAGTTGAAGCAGGAGTACTAGCACAGACCAGAATTGGTTACCAAGACTGGCTATATACCACATTTGGTATTCGAAATGATGCGAACAGTGCTTTTGGTGCTGATTTTACCACCATTACCTATCCACGTATGAATGTATCCTACATTCCTACTAATCAACTTGGACAGTTAGGCCCTGTCTCCACGGCGCGTTTGCGTTTTGCATGGGGTCAAGCCGGTCAACAGCCTGGTGCTTTTGACCAGTTCACAACCTACCTTCCATGGGCTTCTGAATTCGGTCCAGGAGTTTCTCCTGGTAACGTTGGAAACCCTGCTTTGAAACCTGAAATATCTACTGAGATTGAAATGGGTGGAGAAGTTGGCCTTTTAAATGATAAGCTTGCATTCGATTTCCAATACTGGTCTCGTGATGTAAAGGATGCCTTGATTCAAAAGCAATATCCTCAGTCAGGTGGTTTCTACCGGACACAGGTTTCCAATATTGGTTCACTTGAAGCAAGTGGATGGGAAATTGGTGTTGATGCATCTCTGATACGTAATTCAAATTACTCAGTGGATTTGTATGGTAGTATTTCCTACTTAGAGGAAAAGATACTCGAATTGAATGCTCCAGAACAAAAAGTGGGCGGTTCTTACCCTCGCTACCGGAACTTCTTAGCCGAAGGCTGGGCACCCGGTACATATTTTGGTGCAAAGGGTAGCTGGGAAGTTGACTCAAATATTAAGTATCCAATCGATTCTGATGGAGATGGAATAGCTAATACTGAAGCTGAATTGCTTGCTTTTTTCACNTCAGGTGGAGCAGGTGTTCGCTCTGGATGGAATCCAGTCATGGNGAGTCCAACANAAGCAGATGTTNANGCTGGTCGCGCTAAAGGTACTGGCGCATTGGACTGGTATTTAGGTAAACCCACACCAGATTATAACGCTAATTTTGGAGCTACAATAAAAGTAGGTAAAAACTGGCGTATCAATACTATGTTTGAATCCAAATTTGGCAACTATGGTATCACTAACCTAACCGATGCATTCCGTAAATCACACGGTTTGATCGGCCGAAATACACCGGACGCTGCTCAGGGAGAAGCTGATCTAATGGATCCTGCAAAAGCAGGACAGGCTCGACTGGATGCTGCTAACAACTGGGTTCGGAAGTATCTTGCTCTGTCACCTTACAGTGGTTTGAATACCATTGAAGATGGTGATTTTACACGGTTACGTGAACTGAGTGTTGCCTACGTATTATCTCCAGAAATTGCTGCACGCTTTGGAGCACGTAGTGTTACCTTATCGTTTGCTGCTCGGAATCTGAAGATTTGGACTAACTACTCTGGTATTGATCCAGAATTAAATTCAATCAGTCGTTCAGACGGCGGACTCAATGACTTTCAACAGTCTATTGAAGCGTTTGGTGTACCCATTCCCCGCACCTTGAACTTCAGTATTAAAGTCGGATTATAAGGAGGTATGATTATGACTAATAAAATGAAATTGATCAGCCTTTTGACTACCTTTGCAATGGTGGGTTGTTCTCTAGAAGTGGATAACCCTAATAGTTTGCTTGAAGCTGATTTAACAACTCCCGCTGCTGCCAGCGCAGTAGCAAACGGTGGATGGAATGCCACCTTGAATGGTATTGGCTATATCATGATAGCTAATGCAGTAGCAACAGATGAAGTTGTTTGGACAGGTTCAAGAGATGCTTGGCGTCAATTGGATAAAGGAGGCATGACCAACGTATATAATGAATTCGTTGATGGTGCTTGGCCTTATATAACTGAAGGTCGTTGGATGTCAGATAAAGCTGTTTCGGTCCTTGAAGGATTGGGTGCAGATTTGGAAGATAATCAAGATCTTGTTCGAGCTTATTTATCAGCATCAATGGTTCGCATTTATATTGCGGATATGTTTGATGATTTTGTAATGGATTCTGACAAAACAGTTTCAGGCAATGCAACTGGTGCCGCAAATATGAANAATCTGTATGATCAAGCAACTGCCCTCTTGGGTAAAGCTGCTGCACTTGCAGACGCCGATAACAAAGTTAGAATTGCTGGACTGAAAGCACGGGTTGCCCACGCCAAAGGAGTTTGGGGTAAAAATAATCCCGTAAATACATCAAGCCCATATGTGAATGCAGGTGCCACAGAAGCAGCGGCTGCATTGGCATTAATGTCTGGAGACTACAAATGGAAAATGATATATAGTCCATCAACAGTCTCTAATAATATGTCATGGCAAATTAATGGCCGTTTGGAAATGGATGTATTGGATTCTCCAAAGCACCCCGGAAAGGGAGGCGATCCAAATCCCAACGACCCTGTTACAGGTGCACCAGATACACGGATTTTGGCTGAAGAAGTTGTCTTTAGGACTAATTGGGGTGGTACAGATTTTGCGCCGATTACAATTGTTTCGGCTCGTGAAATGCATCTGATAATTGCTGAAGGCAAAAAAGCTGGTGGTGATGATGCAGGTTGTATCACTGAATTAAATAAGATTCGTGCCATGGATGGTTTAGCTGTCTATACAACTGAAGATGCTGGTACAGCTCTCCAACATGAACGACGTGCAAATCTATTCCTTCAGGGACGTCGTTTGCCGGATATGTACCGTTTTGGTGCAACATCTGTTATGTGGGATGCAGTTGAAAAATCAGCTGCAGGGGCGTTCTTCCCAATTCCTATCAGAGAATGCCGAGCAAATGATAACGTAAGCTGTTAACAAAAATCCAAAGTCTCTTGGAGGCTTGGGTATAATTGTTTTAAAGAAATGGGTTCTGAAAAGAGCCCATTTCTTTTTTTGTTCCTTTTTAATAAACCACTTAATTTTAACCTTATGAAATTACTTATTAAACCTCTCGCTCTGATTCTGACAAACTGCCTGTTATTAGCTCAAGCTAAAATAGACCCGAGTACAATAAAAGTGGCCTATGCAGGCATTAAAGTAGATAATGTAGAACCCTGGGTTGAAGCTGAGCTCCAGAAAAAATTAAGCTCTATTTTTGATGGACTAAAACCTGATGTGGTGATGACCCCTGAATTGGTCAAAGAAAGGGCTGGTGTACAGGTTGATTCACTATTCATGGGCATTTCAAATGACGCCTTTCAACGGGTTGCCGATGAGACTGGTACCCAATATGTTTATATGGGAAAATTTAAAAATGTGTCTCCAGATAATCGGCGCATTATGATTCAGGGAGAATTCTATAGATATAATGCATTATTAAAATCAAGTTTCCGTTATGAAGTGTTAAAATATTATGAAAGAATGAATGATGAAGCAAAAGTGATTCAAACACAGTTGGTGGATTCCATTCCTGCTGCAGCAAATCCACCTTCTTTAACACAGGTGGGATTGGTCTTTGGTATGATCCTCCTTATTGGTGTTTTATTTATGAGTTTAACGGGGACAAAAGTATGGGGTGAAGGACCTGGAAATGGCGGTGGGGAGCCAACTGAATCTTGATAAAGTTTTACCATAAACCTTTTTCAATTTTTTTATCATTAAATTTATTAATAGTCCAGATTATTGTAGCAACCCCACAAAAAAGATTGGGTGTAGTTAATGTAGGTTATGTGGGCGAATCGCTTAAAGGTATTTCCAGCTCATATAGTAATCTGGTTAGGCAAAAAATGCTAGGGCTTACCAATCAAAACTNTTATGAATTCCATAACCCAGTAGATTTAGCTGATTCACACAGTGAAGCAGTATCAATAGTNTTANGCTACAAAAAGGATACGTTTATAGATGACCTTGCATCTCTGTCAAATGATGCAAANTTGGATTATATTTTTGTTACATCTTTAGAAAATATCTCTGATACTAAGGATCGAGTGATGCTAAAAGGTGAAGTAGTGCGTTATAATCGTAGAGCTAATGATATTTACCGTTACGAAATCTTATCTTATGCCGAAGATATTGATCTCCACATCAAAGCAATAAATGAAGAAATGGTTCAGACCATNCCACATAGTGTTTATGGAATTGAGAAAAACCGGAAATATTTAGTTGTTGGGTTGGTTTTAGTTCTGGTTTTTGCCCTTAGTCAATCTTTTGGCGGATTTGGGCAATTTCTCGGTGGAGATGGNGATGGGAAAAAAGGTACTGAACCACCTCCAGGAAATTAACTTAACTCTTTTCAAAGATACCCACCGTCTCAACATGAGGCGTGTGGGGAAACATATCAACCATCGATAATTTTTTTAACTTATAACCCTTCATCTGAAGGATTTCAGTATCTCTTGCTTGGGTTGTAGGATTACATGATATATAAATAATTTTTTTTGCTTCAAACTTCGGTAAGTAATTTGTCATGAATTTGTGCATCCCTGCCCTNGGTGGATCCACAACAATTACATCTGGTTTTGGATATTTTTTACCAACACCAAATTTGAAGAAATTATCTAGGTTGGCCACATGAAAATGGGCATTNCCAACTCCATTTCGAATAGCATTNCGTGTGGCATCTTCTACAGAAGAAACGATTACCTCAAATCCGTGGACTTCTTTCGCTTTTNTGGCCAAAAATAGAGAAACAGAACCTGTTCCACTATAAAGATCAAANACTACCTCTTCCCCGGTTAATTCTGCACCTTCCAGAGCAGTTTCATATAATTTTTCTGCCATAACCGAATTAGTTTGGAAGAATGAATTAGCCGAGATCTCAAAAGTAAGACCGCCCAGTCTTTCTTCTAGATATGGCTTCCCATGAAGATGCAATTCGTACTCTCCAAATGCCACATCTGCTTTTCGTGTATTAATATTATTAACTACAGTAGTAATCTGGGGGAATTCCTGTATAAGGCCATCTACTAAAGGTTTGAGTAAAATAGGGTTTTCATATGAAGATACTAGATTCACCATGATTTCACCAGTGAAATGGCCAAATCGGATCAATAAATAACGGAGAAATCCATTGTGAGTTTTTTGATCATACGGTTTCAATTTTAGTTTTTTTGCCAAGGATTGGGTTTTATTCAATATTTTTGTTCCAATCTCAGGCATAAGGTGACAAGTATCGATATTCAGAATCTTATCCCAGCGTTTTGGAATATGCATGCCTAATGCAAAATCACGTTCTACTCCTTCAGGTTCATTAGGTAATACCCATCGGTTATTGGAAAAAGTAAATTCCATTTTATTGCGATAGTTAAAAGCATTTTCAGAAGGGACAACAGTTTCTAATTTAAAATCTGGAATCCCAGCTTGTCGTTGGAATATATTTTCTACCTGCTGTTTTTTTTGAGAAACCTGCTCATCATAAGCCAATTGTTGGATCTTACATCCTCCACAAGTTAGAAAATGAGTACAGGGTGCTTCAACTGTATGAGGTGATTCAGTTAATATTTCTAATGGGCGAGCTTCACCAAATCCTTTTCTTTTTCGATAAACTAAAGCTCGCACCTTTTGCCCTGGAATGGCATTTTTAACAAATATGACAAAATCATTTACCCGCGCAATTCCTTTTCCACCATAAGCGAGAGATTCAATGGCCAGTTCGTATTCCTGTCCTTTTTTAACTGACATGTCTGTCATTATAGTTTTTTAAGAATACAATTCTAAAAAACGAAAGAGAATTGATTTCAGATCTTGAATACCCATATTTGCATTTTCCATAGTTTTGTCATGGCTCAAAACTTCATTCCCCATGCCTGCAGCCATATTGGTTATAACAGATAATGCGGCAACATTCATCCCGGCATGGCGAGCTAATATCACTTCTGGTACCGTTGACATGCCTACTGCATCAGCACCTAATATTTTTGCAGCTCGTATCTCTGCAGGCGTTTCAAAGCTTGGCCCACAAAACCAAATATATACACCTTCATGTAATAATATATTTTCCCTTTTTGCGGCATTTTTAATTAATTGACATAAAGAGGGATTATAAGCATCAACCATATTTACAAAACGTGAAGTTTCTTTTTCACCAAACAAGGGCGAAACACCCGTGTAATTAATATGATCTGTCAACAACATAACACTCCCAGGTTGTGCTTCAGGTAAAAGGCTCCCGGCTGCGTTGGTTAAGATAAGTGTTTCGCANCCTATCCCTTTTAAAGTTTGNACAGGTNTTTTCATCACATCAACTNTACCATCCTCATAATAATGTGCCCTGCCTTGCAAAATAGCTACTNCNGTTCCGTTTANTTTNCCCAAAACAATTTGACCTGCATGGCCTTTAACACCGGCAGATGGAAAACCAGGAAGATCGTTAAAAGAAAAAATTATTTNCCCCTTAACATCTTCNGTAAATGCACCTAATCCAGAACCTANAATAATTCCAACTTNAGGTTTAAGTCCTTCTGAGCCAGATTGTATAATGTCTATTGNTTTATTATNTTNCATCATTTAAACACCAATTGGATGCCATGTTGTTTTTGTCTCCTGACATTTAAGAATATGATACGGACTCTGATGATGATCTTTTGACCAGTCTTGAGTTGTAAATTGAATAACTCGCTTCACATTTAAGGCAGCATTTGTTTCAATCAATTTTTTATGATTCATATCATCNCCACAATAAATAATAGCATTCACATCCATATGAGATGAAAAATGCTCAATCAATTCTGATCGATAACCAGTGAGAATATTAATNACTCCACGAGGTACATCAGATGTATGAATCACTTCAGCAAATGTAATAGAACAAAGTGGTAATGATTCTGAAGCTAAAGTCACAATTGTATTTCCGCCAGCAATAACTGGCGCCACAATGGATATTAATCCTAATAAAGAAGAACTATCTGGAGNAATTGCTGCCACNACACCAGTTGATTCCGGTACGGTAAAATTATAATATGGAAGTGANACTGGATTTACTCTACTNAATAATTGCTGATACTTATCGGCCCAACCTGCATAATATATTAGGCGATCAATGGATTGATCAATTTCATTATTCACTTGTTTTTTGTTTAATCCTTGCAGTTTTAACTCTGTAACAAATTGATCCCGTCTACCCTCAAGCATTTCACTAATTCTGTATAATATTTGAGCACGGTTATAAGCTGTTCTGGAAGACCATTCGGTTGAGGCTTTTCTGGCTGCAACCATAGCATTCCGAAAATCTTTACGAGATCCGCGGCAAATATTAATAAGGGATGTTTCATTTGCATCTTGCCATTTGAAATATCGCCCAGATTCAGTTCTTGGNAATTGCCCATCAATGAAAAGCTTATANGTTTTTTTAATATNTATTTTTTGACTCATNCTATACTCTTACACCAAATTTACATAGCCAGAAAGGCCTTCGATACCGCCCTCACTTCCGGTGCCACTTTCCTTGTAACCACCAAAAGGAGATGCTGGATCAAATTTGTTAAAGGTATTNGCCCAAACAACTCCAGAACGAATTTCTTTAGTCACTTTAAATATTTTTGANCCTTTATCTGTCCACACGCCACCAGAAAGGCCATAAGGTGAATTATTAGCTTTTGTAATTGCTTCATCCACAGTTCGAAATGTTTGAATTGCCAATACAGGACCAAATATTTCTTCTTGTACGATACGATTAGATTGACTCACATCAGTAAAAATTGTCGGAGCATGCCANAANCCCTTTTTTGGCAAAGTACANGATGATTGAAAAATAGACCCTCCTTCATCTAAACCAAGTTTGACATACATTTTTATTTTATTTAACTGCATTTTAGAATTAATGGCACCAATATCTGTGTTTTTATCTAAAGGGTTACCAAGGATAAGTNATTCCATACGTTTTTGTAGTTTTGTAATNACTTCATTCGCAATACTTTCTTGGATATACAAACGTGAACCGGCACAACAGACATGACCTTGGTTAAAGAAAATTGCATTAATAATTCCTTCAACTGCTTGATCCACCGCCGCATCTTCAAAAATAATATTGGCTGCTTTCCCACCCAATTCTAAAGTGTATTTCTTCCAGGAACCTGCTAATGCTTTCATGATATACTTACCNACTTCGGTACTTCCGGTAAAGGCAATTTTTTGTANATCACCATGATTAACAATGGCTTGTCCAGTTTTTTCCGCGCCAGTAACAATATTTACCACNCCTGGAGGCAAATCAGCTTCCTGAATAATTTCGGCCAATTTCATAGCCGTNAGTGGTGTTGTTTCAGCTGGTTTTAAAACAACAGTATTCCCAGTAGCTAAAGCTGGAGCTATTTTCCACGCAGACATAAGTAAGGGGAAATTCCAAGGAATAATCTGCCCAGCAACACCAATTGGTTTTGCATCTCTACCGGGGAAAGCATATTCTAATTTATCAGCCCATCCTGCATAATAGAAGAAATGNGCTGCAGATAAGGGAATGTCCACATCTCGGGATTCACGGATTGGTTTNCCACCATCCATAGTTTCAATCACTGAGAATTCACGTGCTCTTTCTTGAAGTAATCGAGCAATTCGATAAATATATTTTCCCCGTTCCTTGGGAGGCATTTTGGACCATATTTTTTCGTAAGATTTTTTAGCAGATGCTACTGCATAATCCACATCCGATTGACCAGCCTCTGCTATTGTTGCAATCGTTTCTTCATTAGCAGGATTAATAGTTTTAAAATATTTTCCACTTTTCGGTGTGCTAAATTCACCATTTATAAANAAATTATATTGATCTTTTAATTGTATATGATCTGTNCTCTCTAGTGCNGGACTATATTCCCAATTNTTTTTNTTACTCATAATATTATCTTNCCCTAATCAATAGAAAAATAATCTCTNGACTGATAATAACCAGTNGATTGCTTTACNATTTGCATTAAGANATCATTGGCTAAAGAACTCGCNCCAAACCGAAACAGTTTTGGAGATAACCAATCATTTCCCAACGTNTCTTTTATCATTACTAAAAACTGAATTGCTTGTTTAGCTGTGCTAATTCCACCTGCTGGTTTCATTCCAATTTTTTTNCCAGTNTTTCCTTNATAATCNCGAATTGCTTCTAACATNGTTAATACNACTGATGGTGTTGCTGCNGGGGAAACTTTTCCCGTAGATGTTTTAATAAAATCAGCGCCTGCTTCCATAGCAATGTCACTTGCAAGTCGTACATTATCCAAGGTNATTAATTCTCCAGTTTCNAAAATCACTTTCAAATGCACTTCTCCNCANCACTCTTTTACTTGAGCAATCTCATCATAAACATATTGATATTCACCTCCTAANAATTTTCCGCGGGATATGACCATATCTACTTCGTCAGCCCCACTTTCCACAACTAATTTTACTTCATCTAATTTAGCTTTTATATCAACCATTCCACTGGGAAATGCAGTTGCAACAGAAGCAATATTGATACCAGTACCCACTAACGCTTTTTTTGCAACAGGCACCATTGTAGGATAGACACAAATTGCTGCAACATTTGGTAAATTTGGAAAAGAATCATGCAAATGTGATGCTTTATAACACAGTTGCTTTACTTTTCCTGGTGAATCTTTTCCTTCAAGTGTGGTCAGATCAATCATACTTAGTGCAAGATGCAAAGCTTGCACTTTAGAATCNTTTTTAATACTTCTTGAAAAAAGTCGNGAAACTCGTTCTTGAGCACCAATTTGATCTATTGGNTGGNCATATAATATTTTATTTAATACCATAATATTTTTTTGTNNNACNCAATTNATACNAAAAAATTCTTATTGTGATATTTCTTNTTGTAAGCAAGNTNGAAACTGTTNAATTAGTTTTTGTGCATCATCTTTATCTGGTGCTTCAGCATAAATACGCATAATGGGTTCTGTGTTAGAAACNCGAANATGTATCCAACGATCGTCCCATATNAATTTAACACCATCTATTAAATTAATNTNAGCATCTGGNAAAATAGATTTAGCTTTTTCCTGAATNGTCTCATTATCAATACCGTTCAGTTTAATTTTGTCTTTCACTATATAAAATTGAGGTAGTCCTAAGTGGATTTCACTAATTGGCTTNTTATCCTGGGCCATACGGTTTAAAACCATAGCAGCTCCAACTAAAGAATCTCTTCCAAGATGAGCTTCCTTCAAAATGACGCCGCCATTTCCTTCTCCACCAAGTTCCGATCCGATTTCTAACATTTTTTGGACAACATTAATCTCGCCAACAGCTGTCCGCTCAATNGAACAATCAAATTTTTCAGCCATTTTTTCTAAAGCCAGTGAGGTTGACAAATTGGTTACAAAAGATTCTCTGGTTTTCTTATTTTGGATATATCCCTCTACTGCTAAGACCAATGTATATTCTTCCCCCAGAGCTTCACCCTTTTCATTAACGACGGCCAATCGATCTGCATCAGGATCAACAGCAAAACCAACATCGGCAACATTATCCAAAACAGATTTCCTTAAATCTTTTAAATGTTCTGGAAGAGGTTCTGTGCCCCGTCTGAATTCACCATTCCCTTCGCAATAAATCTNAGTGACTTCACATCCCATATATTCTAATAANAGTGGAAGAGCCTCTGAACCTGCACCATTTACAGCGTCTATGATTACTTTAAAATTACGATCTCGAATNGCTTTACAATCNATACAGGAGAGTTCAATCGTATGAATACAATGTTTTAAAATGGAATTTTGATCTGGGAATACCATACCAGCCACTTNAGCATCATCAATANAGTCATTTTTATCGACAAGATCAAACAAGATGTCGCAATCTTCAGAATGGAAGAAGGTTCCATCTCCTCGCACAAATTTAAGTCCATTCCATTCGATAGGATTATGACTTGCAGTTATAATAACACCGCCAGACGCTTCTGACCTTTCAACCATAAATTGAACGGTAGGTGTTGGCACAATTCCACATACGACCACATCTCNGCCCAAACGTNTTAATTCAGCAGTAAAAACATCTAATAGCTTTTCTCCAGAGGGGCGGCTATCTCTACCTAGAAAAATTAGCCCAGGTTCAACATGGGCATGAAATGACCGTGCATAATTTTGAATAGTCTTTGTATTGAAGTGTGTATCAACTATTCCACGAACACCTGAAATGCTTCGAATAATCATTGAGTTTCCTTCAAGACAATAAAAAAGGTTCGATAAAATACCGAACCTTTTTCATTTTTTAGTTATGCAAAAAATTTATTGTTCATACCTTGCAAAACGTAACCGTCGGCGCACTGCTTTTTTCTTAGCTGCGCGCTGCTCATCGCTTGGTTTGATATAGTATGATTTTCGTTTGACTTCACGTAAAACACCGGCACGTTCCCACTTCTTTTTGAAGCGGCGTAATGCCCGTTCAAGTTGTTCTCCATTTTTTACGGTAACTTCAACCATGATCTATTTCACCTCCTCTCGATCAGCCTAAATACGTTCTTAAGGTTTTACTCCGTGAACGATGTCGNAAACGGCGAATAGCTTTCTCTTTGATCTGACGGACACGTTCTCGAGTTAAACTAAATTCTTCACCTATTTCNTTCAANGTAAGAGCATAGTCACGATCAATACCAAAATACATTTTGATAACTTGNCGCTCTCGATCCTTTAATGTTTCCAAGGATTGACGAATTTCATCCTTCAATGATTCCGCCATGAGCGGTTCATCAGGATGAATTTGGCCATCATCTTCAATAACATCTATTAAAGAATTTTTATCACCATCACGAAAAGGTGCATTGAGCGAATGATGGCGGCGAGATATTCGCATGGCATCAATCACTTCGTCACTGGTCATTTCTAGGTTACGTCCAATTTCTTCTTCATTTGGCGAACGTTCAACTTCCGCTTCCAGCTTTTCAGCTGTTTTGGTAATCTTTGAAATCGTTCCAACCCTATTTAATGGCAAACGTACAATTCTAGAATGTTCGGCCAGTGCCTGTAAAATGGATTGTCTTATCCACCATACAGCGTAAGANATAAATTTGAATCCACGTGTTTCATCAAAACGACCTGCGGCTTTCATTAAGCCCATGTTGCCTTCATTTATCAAATCTGTTAACGGCAATCCNTGNCCTTGATAATCTTTNGCTACCGATACTACAAATCTTAGGTTGGCTTCTACCAATTCCTTCATTGCAAGACGATTGCCTTTTTTTATAGCCTGCGCCAATTCCACTTCCCTNGAAGGATGAAGNGGNTCATATTTGCCGATCTCCTCTAAGTACTGACTCAGACTTCGGTTTGATTCATTTATTGCTCTGCCTGCTTTGGCCATATNTTTAANCCNNGATTTTTGTTNAGGAAAAAGTCNAGTAATTTACACTAATATGTGCATGCTACCCAAGTAGTACANATATAATGAATAATTATCCNAANAGTTTCGANAACTCTAATACNGNAAGAGTTTCAGGGCGACGAGTNAAATCCACTTCTTCTTGAATTTGATCNGGAATATCAAAATCATTTAAAGANTTTCTCAACATTTTTCTTCGCTTTGAAAAAGCGGCTTTTACAATTTTATTNAATTTNACAAATTGATCATCTNGAANAACTGGNGAATCTTTTTTTGTAAAACGGAGAATGGCAGAATCAACTTTAGGCNTNGGATAAAATACTTCNGGTGGAACTTTTAAACACATTTCAATATTTAGGTAAACACCCACGACNACGGAAATTCGGCTGTATTCTTTNGTNCCTACTGAGGCAGTGAGNCGCTCNCCAACCTCTTTTTGCATCATAATGAATGCATCTTTCCAATAATCCAATTGTTCTATCAACCAAAATATGATTGGTGANGTAATATTATATGGAATATTTCCAATCACACGGACTGGATTGGAAATCGGAATGTCTTTAATATCTTGTTGCAAAACATCACCATGAATAATATGAAGACCTCTAAGATCAGATCGACTCGAAAGGTGCTTTATTAAGTATGGATCTATCTCAATAGCAGCCATTTCCTTAACTTGGTGAAAAATCTTCTCAGTTAGAGACCCNTCACCGGGNCCGATTTCTAATATAGCATCATCTTTATTAGGATTTAATGTTCTTACAATNCGATCTAATAGGTTGGTATCATTGAGAAAATTCTGTCCCCACTTTTTTCTATATATGTGTGGCTTTTTTGACATCTTTAACTGNGACTGNNNCTAAGGTAATCGAAAAAGNTCAGAAGCATTTTCTGTTGTGNGTTTAGCAACTTCTTCAAAGGAAATATTTTTTATTTCAGCCAATTTTTCTGCCACAAATCNNGTTCGNCCTGGTTCGTTTGGCTTGCCACGNTGTGGTACCGGNCTCAGATATGGTGAATCAGTTTCNACNAAAACTCGATCTATTGGAATTNCTTTNGCTACNTCAGGNAAATGACTATTTTTNAAAGTGAGATTNCCTGAAAAAGAAATGTAATAACCCATNTCNAGAAAAGANTGNGCNGTATTCAGATTACTTGAAAAACAATGGGCAACACCATTCACTTCNGGATAATCACTCAAAACTTCTATTACATCTNCATCTGCATCTCTATTATGAAAAATCACNGGNCNATTTAANTCNTGTGCAANTTCCATTTGATTTCTAAATACATTTTTTTGAATATCTGGNTNAGAAATATTGCGAAAATAGTCCAAACCGATCTCTCCTACTGCAATCATGCTTCCAAATTCCATTAGTTCGTAGATATCCTCAATATATCGATCATTAACATCTTTTGCATCATGAGGATGTATTCCCACTGATGCAAAAATATTATTATTATTTTCGCTGATGGATAAACATTCCCTGGAGTCTGAAATATTGGTCCCGACACAAATAAAACGAGTGACCCCTAATTCATTAGCCCTCGATAAAACACCAANAAGGTCATTTTTTAAATCTTCGTAGTATAAGTGACAGTGCGTATCGGTAAGCATGATTTATTATTAATTAATGTTTAAATTATGTTATGAAGATAATCAAGAATCACCAAAGGATTAAAGCAAGAAGAAGATTGTTAGGAAATAAAGGGAACCGANTTNTCTCTCATATGAAAAGTGTNATTATCGTAATCTCAATAATTACGACTAAACTTTTTTCTCAAATTTGTGAAACAGAAATTCCAGAAATTTATATTGACGATAAAGCTCGGTTGATCTATGAAAACAAGTTAACCGAAGCCAAATTTAATTTTTCTAAAGACGCCAGTCCTGATAATTTGATATGGCTTGGTCGACGATTAGCTTATCTTGGCAAATATGATGAGGCAATTGAGATCTACTCAAAGGGTATAATAAAATATCCAAAAGACGCCCGTTTCTATCGTCATAGAGGCCATCGTTACATTTCATCGCGTTGTTTTGAACTTGCTATCAAGGACTTTAAAAAAGCGGCTAGTATCACTAGGAATAAACCTAATAAAGTAGAACCGGATGGTCTACCCAACTCTTTAAATCTCCCAACTAGCACATTACAGGGTAATATCTATTACCATCTTGGACTCACTTATTATATACAAGGAAACTATAATCAAGCGCGTAGAGCTTATGAAAAATCTTTGACCCTGGCTG
>PAIR01000046.1 GCA_002704905.1 Fidelibacterota bacterium | reverse complement strand
TAAATTATTATTAATTATTTCTATCGTGTTACTAATAGTGGTTTATTTTCATTCGATTAGGAAGAATGATATATCTTTTACAGAACGGCCAAATATTCTTTTCATTATGAGTGATGATCATTCTGAAAGGGCAATCAGTGCTTATGGAAGTAATCTCATTTCTACACCCAACATTGATAGAATTGCAAAAGAAGGTATCCGGTTCAATAATAGTTTTGTTACCAATTCAATTTGTGCGCCAAGCCGAGCTGTACTGTTGACAGGAATGTATAGCCATCTAAACGGTGTCTTGGATAATGATCAGGTATTTGATGGTGAGCAAAAAACGTTTCCAAAAATATTACAATCCTCAGGATACGAAACAGCAATGATTGGTAAGTGGCATCTAAAAAGTAAACCAACAGGATTTGATCACTGGAAAGTCCTAAAAGGACAGGGTGAATATTATAATCCATTGATTGTTGATGAGAATGGTGAGCGTAACGTTACCGGCTATGTGACGGATGTGATCACGGATCTGGCTATAGAGGCACTTGAAAATAGAGATAAGTCGAAATCTTTCGCGATGTTAATGCATCATAAAGCACCTCATAGAAATTGGATGCCAAATCTTAAATATCTTGGCGCATTTAATGGTAAGAAATTTCCTTTACCAGAAACTTTCTATGATGAATACCAAACGCGTTCATCAGCGGCAATTGATTCTGATATGCGAATTGAAAATATGTTTCTCACTTGGGATATGAAGCTTAGGCCGGATGATATTGTGGCAGAGACAGGCAGTGGTGGTAGCGGAAAATTTACTGGAACAATAAGAGATTCATACCGTCAATGGATGAATGATGAACAACGAACTATTTGGGAGGCCTATTACGATTCAATCAGTACCGATTACCGTGAAGCAAATTTTTCTGGGAATGAGCTTCTAGAGTGGAAATACCAGCGATATATGGAAGATTATCTAGGTACAATTTTATCCGTAGATGAAAGCGTGGGCCGAATGTTAGATTATTTGGATGAAAACGGGCTTGCTGAAAATACGATTGTCATTTACACTTCAGATCAGGGTTTTTATCTAGGTGAACATGGATGGTTCGATAAACGATTCATGTATGAAGAGTCTCTCAGTATGCCAATTGTAATGCGGTATCCTAAAGAAGTAAAAACTGAGCAAATTTCAGATAATATTGTTCTTAATATCGATTTTGCACCAACATTTCTTGATTATGCTGGCGTGCAGATTCCTTCAAATTATCAGGGCCATTCGCTTAGAGCTTTAGCGCGTGGCAATCAGGAATCTAATTGGCGAAAATCAATGTATTATCATTATTATGAATATCCTCAGGGTTGGCATTTTGTTAAGCGCCATTATGGTGTTCGAACAGATAGATATAAACTAATTCATTTTTATGAAGATATTGATGCGTGGGAATTTTATGATCTAAACAATGATCCTAACGAAATAAATAATATCTATAATAATCCAAATTATTCACTAGCAATCGAACGAACAAGAGAAGAGCTATTAAAACTTCAGAGCGAAATGGGCGATACCGTTTCAGTCAAGAATTTCCCCTAATTACAAAAAAATTAATTTATTATTAGACTACGATCTTTATACATTTTTTCATTTAGAGTATTCTCCAAATAGCCCATCATCACCGAATGACCTGTAATGGAAGTAGGATGTGTGGCATGATTTATGGCTGTCAAATGGATCGGTATCTTATTCATGGCGATGAAGGCAGTATTCTCATTACAAACAAAGAGAGATGGAGGGTCAGTTTCTTCCAGTTTATCCCACTGAAATTGAATCCGAAAATCACCATCATCTACTCCCAGGCGCATATTCGGATTATTTGAAGTAAGAGGTGCACCAGTATACAGCGGGAGCATAGCCTGTAGTATCACCCAAGGCATGGAATTGGGCTCAATATTGATATGGTATGTTTGATTTTCAAAAAGATCGATCGCATGTTGAACCCCATTTGTATTCACTAACAGATTATAATGGCTAAACTGGANACCCTTNCCATCAGACCAATAGACCATAGCTTCATCTGCCAGTAGCGGTTTATGTGTTGGGTCATGATATTCAGAGAATGATTTGATCTTTTNAAAATAATNCGTATCCAANGCAATGGTTAGTGAAGGNGAGGCAGCTATCGTGGCACCATCCAAATCACCGTCACCAGTAAGAATCATAGATGCACCTAAGGTCCAAATACCGAATGATAATACTTCATTTTGGGGAAAAGGCAGTTGATCCATAAGGATACGATCTTGTGGTCTAATTCCTTTGGAAACAAGCCAGTTAGCAGTCTGNTGNGCCATTCGATAAATTTTATCNGACGTNAAACCAAGATCGTCGTANACCATCTTTTTACCGTATTTTACATTCTGGCCATCCACCAACGATCTTAGATTAGGGTAGGGGACCATATGTTCGATAGGCTCTACATTGCCTAAGCATTGAGCTTGATAAATCCGCTCNTTTAAATCAGAAGACATGTACAAATGTTAAATGTTAATTTGGTTTAATATGGCGGATAACATTGAAGTTATCAAAGACACGAGTATAACTATTNCCGGCTAAACGCCCAACAGGATTTAATTCTTTGAGNTCGATACGGCCATCTTTATAAACTTTATCATCCACATGGAACATTACAATCGTACCAATNACCACAAATCCAGCACCCGGCTCAGCTTTACCAATTTCTACGATCGTATGAAGTTGGCATTCAAAACTAACCTTTGATTCTTTAACNNAAGGTGGTGCTACTTTTAAAGAATCNGNAGGTGTAAGATTGGATACCTCAAATTCATCCACATCTTTTTCATAATCTGTTGCGCAGGCTACCATAGGTTCAACAAAATCTTCTGAAACGATATTTACAACAAATTCATTTGTATCTTGGATATTATTTAAGGTATCCTTTGTCAATCCATCATAACCGCGCCGTGCAGGTGCAAACATGATGGTTGGGGGATTAGAGCAAACACCATTAAAATAAGAAAATGGTGCCAAATTTAAAATTCCATCAGCGGATTTTGTAGAAACAAAAGCAATCGGTCTTGGTACAATTGAACCAATCATCAGTTTATGATTATCTTTAAAAGACTGTTTTGNAGGATCAATAATCATGAATTATCNAGCCANGATAGAGGATAATNNGAATCGTCAATNTCAATAACATTTGTTGTTATTTTTAGCGGTTTGAAAGTATCAATCATTANAGCAATTTCATTGGCCTCATTCAANTCTAAGGAAGCTTCAATTTTACCTGGTTGTGGTCCGTGAGGTAAACCTGCAGGATGATAGGTAATGGATCCTGCTTCCATTCCTTTGCGGCTCATGAAATCTCCGGAAACATAATATAGAATCTCATCAGAATCCACATTACTGTGTGCATAGGGTGCCGGTACGGCTTCTGGATGATAATCNAATAGACGTGGAACAAAATTGCAGATAACTAGGCCCGGTGCTTCAAAAACCTGGTGNACTGGAGGAGGTTGATGGACTTTTCCTGTTATAGGCATAAAATCATTTACATTAAATACCCATGGATAGNAATAGCCATCCCAACCAACAACATCAAAAGGATGATGTTGATACTCATAGGATTGAATACCCTGTATCAGTCTTACTTTTACTTGAATCGGNCCTCCTGAAATAGGCGATTCCAAAATAGGGGTGCGCAAATCCCGTTCGCTATAGGGAGCATGCTCTAGCAATTGCCCCAATTCATTACGGTAGCGGTCAGGAGTTTGAATTGGTCCCACTGTTTCCGCGATNAANAGTTCCAAGGNNTNTTTTACATCTAATTGCCAGATGACTCCCCGGGGAATGATAGCATAATCTCCTTGACTTAGGAGTAAGGATCCGAAATTAGTTCGTAGAGTTCCTTTNCCTCCATGGACAAACAGACATTCATCATGGTGTCCATTTCTATAAAGGTATTCCATTGAATCATCTACAATTGCTTTGGATAATATGACATCTGAATTAAAGAACAATGGCACTCGCGCTGAAATGGCATCACCCTTGGAATTCAAGTTGCGGGTTTTAATATGATGGTGTCGATGTTCTTGATCTTGNGCATCCAATTGTATTGGATCAATATCCCCAACTTTATTAATGGCTGTTGGAGGATTTAGGTGGTATACATTAGAATAAATATGGCTAAATCCTTTACGGCTTATGAGCTCTTCCCAATAAAGATTTCCATCATCATCTCGAAATTGGATATGGCGTTTATCAGGTAATTTTCCGTGTTTTTGGTAAAAAGGCATGATGGATTATACGATTTTGTTTTCTAAAATTCCCAGTCGTTCTACTTCCAGTGTGACAGTATCACCTTTTTGAACCCATCCACCTGTATTCTCAGGTTTGAGCTCTAAAATACAACCTGTNCCTACGGTCCCTGANCCAATATATTCTCCAGGCATTAGTTTTGTATTCATACTGGCACGCTCAATCATTGCTCCAAATGAATGGTAAAGGTCATTCGTGTTTCCATTTGAAATTTGTTTACCATTTATATGGCAGGTCATCCTGAGATGCAGTTTNCCATTTTCATCCCAGGCATCTTCCAATTCATCAGGNGTCACCATGTACGGTCCAAAACTGGATGCGAAATCCTTACCTTTAGCGGGCCCTAAACTTAAGGGCATTTCTTCTCGCTGAAGGTTTCGTGAAGACCAATCATTCAATATTGTATAGCCTGCAATCACCTGATCAGCATCACTTGATTTGATATTAGTACCACCATTGCCGATAATGATAGCAAACTCTAATTCGAAATCAAGTTCTGTAGTGTTCTTAGGGTAGGGGATTTCAGTGCCGTGCCCATAACAACAATTTGGGTTTGAAAAATAAAAAATAGCCAATTTGAACCANTCNGNATGCATATCTAATCCACGNAGTTTTCTTGCNGCACGTACGTGTTGNTCAAAAGCATAAAAATCCCGGAATGCNGGCGGATTTATGACTGGTGGTAAAATNATTAAATCCGATTCTTTCTGGGCNCAGGTATTTAAATCTCCATTATCNGCNAAAGGNTTCAATACCTCCAATAGGGAAAAATTATGATCCCAATNATTTAANGCCTCTATTAGAGATTTTGGGATGGAAAGAAAACGGTTATCATTTTCTTTCTCATTCATCCATGTTGCTGCCAATTGTATATCGATAATGCTGTCATTGGATTTGAAACCAAACTTGGGCTCGTTATTTTCTGATGTTGAGTATGTAACAAATTTCATTTTTCTTTTTTCTTATTATTGGTTTAAAGATTTCCTCGAAGTTCTTGTTCTCTTTCAATGGATTCAAAAAGGGCTCTGAAATTTCCCTTGCCAAAACTATTGGATCCTTTTCTTTGTATAATTTCATAAAATAGTGTAGGTCGATCTTGAATTGGTTTTGTGAATATCTGGAGCATATACCCATTTTCATCGGAGTCAAGAAGGATACCCAATTCAGCTAGGATGTTGATATCTTCTTCAAAATCGCCAATTCGCGCTTTCAGCGTTTCATAATAAGATTTAGGTGTTGGTAGAAAATCTACTCCATTGGCCCTCAATTTAGTGACCGTCTCAATTATATTATTAGTGGACATGGCTATATGTTGAACACCAGCACCTGCATAATATTCAACAAATTCTTGAATTTGAGATTTCTTCAGCCCACCTGCGGGTTCATTGATAGGCATTTTAATTTTTTCATTTTCATTGGCCATAACAATGGATCTAAGAGAGCTGTAATCAGTAGAAACATCCTTATCATCTACTGACCAGAACCGATGCCACCCAAAAACCTTTTCATAAAAATCGCAAACAGACTGCATCTCACCATCTGGCTGGTTACCCACAACGTGGTCAATATGGATGATACCGATCGGGTCAGCAACAACATCTACATCCATGACCTGATAACCAGGGAGAAAAACACCGTTATAATTTTTTCGCTCTATAAAAGTGTGTGTGGTATCACCATAGGTTTTGATGGTTGCAACAATTGCTTCGCCTTTTTCATCTTCAATCATTTTAGGTTTAGAGACGCTCTCAGCTCCATTTGCAGTTGTTTTTTCCCAAGCATTTTCTGCATGATCAACTGAGAAGGATATATCTTTAACACCATCACCGTGTTTATCAATATGGTGGCCCATTTTGGTACCAGGGACAAGGGGTGAACTTAGTACGAACCTTATCTGGTTTTGTTTCAATACATAACTAACTTTTTCTCGATTTCCCGTTTCAAGGCCTTGATAAGCGATAGGTTGAAATCCTAGGCAACTTCTATAATAATGAGCTGCCTGTTTTGCATTGCTTACATAAAACTCGCAGTGGTCAAATGCGTTTATCTTATAATCATTCATATTTTATCTCAAGTTGATAATATGGATTGTAGTGATGTTATCATTCTTTCATTCTCATTTTCTGTCCCAATAGAAATACGGATACATTTTGGCCAGCCAAATGCCTTCAAATTTCGTACAATGATCCCTTTTTTGAGAAGAGCTTGTGTCACTTTGGTCGCTTGTGATTCAGAAGGCCAAACTGTTGTAATAAAATTTGCAACAGATGGAACTATTTCAATTCCTAATGATTCCAGTTTTGTCTTATTAAAAGTATATCCAGTCGCATTGGTTTCAATGGTTCTTTCAAGGAAGGATATGTCATCCATTGCAGCCATCCCTGCTGTGAGTGCGATGAGGGATGGCTCGAATGGTTCTTTCACTTTCATCAAGTTGCTGATGAGTGTATCGTGGGCAAATCCATACCCAATTCGCAAGCCGGCCAAGCCGTAAGCTTTTGAAAAGGTCCGCAGGGTAATAACATTGTCGTAACGATAGGTCATTGAGTCCGGATAATCGGATTTAGACTGGGCATACTCGAAGTATGCTTCATCGAGTATAATCAGGACTCGTTCAGGTATGTGTGCGTAAAATGCGTCAAATTCATTTTTTGTGATATAAGTACCCATGGGGTTGTCCGGATTCGCAATATATATTATCTTTGTATAATCGGTTACTTTTTCAACCATTCTCTTAAGGTCATAGTGATAATTTTCCATGGGTACCCAGTGAACCTTTTTACCAGAAGCATTTGCCAGCACACGAAAGCCAATGAAAGAATTAGCCGCAGATATCAATTCATCATCACTTAATAAAAAAGTGCGTATTATAGTTGACATGACACCTTCACTCCCAGCGCCTAAAATTACATTGTCCATCTTAATATTAAATCGATCAGCCAATTTAGTTCGTAATTCATAACCAGTCGCGTCGGGATACCGATGAAGATTAGTCATGGATGCTTGAATGGCTTTGATGGCTTTAGGGGAAGGTCCGAGAGAATTTTCATTTGAGGCCAGTTTATCTACATGGTCCAACTCCAACTCGCGTTGGAGTTCTTCAATTGGTTTTCCTTGTACATAATTGGACAAATTCTGGATGTAGGATGGTACGAGGGGCATTAAATGGGTAATTGTGTTTGGTGTTTAAATGTAGATAGAATAACAGATGTTTTAAGATGTTGAACATTTGAAAGGGCTGAAAGTCCATGGAGAATTAATTCATCGTAATGAGGAATATCCCGGGTGGCAATTTTTAATAGAAAGTCACCTTCGCCGGTGATATGATGGCATTCCAGGACCTCATCCATATCGGTAATGGATTTGAAAAAATTCTTTACAGGCGTTTCACCGTGGCGAGCTAGAGTAACCTCCACGAAAGTTATGCAGGTATAACCGGCTTTTTTTGTATTTAAAAGTGTAACATACTGTTGGATGATCCCACTAGCTTCTAGTTTTTTTACTCGTTCCAATGTGCTTGAAGGAGAAAGATTTACTCGCTTTGCTAATTCCGTGTTGGTAATTCTGGCGTTGGATTGAAGCTCGCTGAGAATTCCTTTGTCTGTTCTATCTATTTGCATAAGATTGTCCGATAATCTGTAAAAACCACAGAAGAAAATATTGAAAATTATTTATTATACAAAATAAAATTCTGTTAATAGATATTTAATAAGAAGATTGTAGTCCTAATTGTAAGTTCTTCCCTATGATTTTCGGCTTTATTGAATGATAATCGAAGGCCCTTTGGTTCCTGGTACTTTTGTTGAGCGACCGAACCGCTTCATTGCTATTGTGATGAAAGACGGACAAGTTGTTCAAACACACCTTCCCGATCCAGGTCGACTCAAGGAATTACTCATTCCTGGGGCCAAACTTCTATTACGACCTGCGTTAAAGGGTTCGAATCGAAAAACGAAATATTCTACAGTGATGGTCAACCACGGAGGACAGTTGATCTCCCTTGTCTCAGCCTTACCTAATCGATTTGTACTGGAATCTTTTTTTGATGAAAGTTTACCAATGTTAAAGGGTTATAAACTGGTACAGCCGGAAGTTTCACATGGGAACCATCGTTTTGATTTTCTGTTGAAGGATAACAATGGAAAACAATTTTATCTAGAAGTAAAATCTGTAACATATGTTGAAAATAGGTTGGCNCAATTTCCAGATGCAGTTACACAAAGAGGTACGCGGCATGCAAAAGCATTGGCTAAATTGGTTGATGAAGGCAATCGTGCTGGNATCNTATTTGTGTGTCAAAGATCTGATGCGGATCGATTTATTCCCATGTGGGATAGGGATCCTGAGTTTGGAAATGCATTGCTTGAAGCGAAAAAGGTTGGTGTTAAAGTTTGGTGCATTACCACACATTTCACAGAAACTGAAATGACATTTCAAAANGAAATTCCTGTAAATTTAAACCTTCCGGATTAGAATAAAAATATCATTTGAACTTGCTTAATATCTTCAAGAATACAANANGTGCCATGGNCATGANTAGTTTATCTTTTTTAATATATTCATGTGCAGCGGTTTCAGCACCTGGTGGTGGTCCTGANGANAAAANAGCGCCCGAATTAATATCTACCACNCCAGAAGCGGGGTCCCTTCAATTTAAAGGTGGGAAAGTTGCTNTATCATTTTCAGAATATATTGATGAAAAATCTATANCCAAAGCNGTNACCATTGCTCCACGNTTAGAACCNCCGGTGNAAATAATCTACNATGATGATGGCATAATATTAAATTTTCCTGAAAATTTATTANAGGATCAAACCTANGTAGTNACCATCAATCGAAACTTAAAGGATGAGAGGCAGGTGGCACTTAGTCAATCAATTCANGTGGCTTTTAGTACAGGAGATATTATTGATNAAGGTATTATCTCAGGTCGNGTATATGGAACTGANGGCTATGCTGTCCATTTATGGAAATTAGCTGAAGGATTTACGGATTCAATATTTTTTACAGAACCNCTATATGTAGCAGAAGCAGATGATGAAGGCAATTTTGAATTCAAATATTTGGCTCCGGGGGANTATGTTCTANTGGGATTAGAGCGAGCAGCCTCAGGTGCAAAATTGGTTCCACAGCGGATGGCATATGGTGTAACCCCAAAACAAGTATATAAATTGGGAGTCAATGAGGCTATTTCANANATTCCTNTNCGNACGCGGCGAGAAATTCCTCCATTAAAACTCACCCATGGGGAATGGGTAGGCCAAAAATGGGGATGGATGNACTTTAACCAGGAATTGGACGATCCCATAATTGGTGATCTCACACTAATTGATGCAAATCAGAAATTTTTTTACCCTGAGTTTCATCAAAATGTACAGGATAAAAAACGTTTTTTACTGATTGCACAGGATACATTGGCGCCAGGTAAAGGAGAATTGAAATTGGCATCTGCGGCTTCCGGAACTCAAAGATTATTAGGTGGTAAGATAAGTTTTCGTGTTTCAGAAAAAATAGATACAACTCATGTTAAAAAAGTAATACCGGAAGGATCAGAATCCATTCGGTTGACTTCAGATGGAGGTCCAAAGGTTTCTATCGTATTTTCTAAACCCATTACTGAGGTAAAGGATAGTACTTTTATGATGATGGTTGATTCAGATACGGTAATTACGGTGGTTGAATGGGTTAACCCAACTGAGATTGAATTCATTCCTACTAAAGGTTGGGAAGAAAAAACAAAATATAAACTTATGATTTTTTCAAAAGGTCTCATACCTATCGAAGGCCGTTCATTAAAAGATTCAATTACGTTTGTAACAATAAATTCAGAGAAAAAAATGGGNTATGGTGGTCTCACAGGATTTGTTAAACAAAATANTATTGTACCGCTGGTCAAACTGGAGTCAATGGAAAAAGAACCCAAATTTTTTCATTCAGCCGTAAATTTNGATTATCAATTTCAGTTTAATAACATCCCTGAAGGATCTTACCGTTTAATAATCATCGATGATGCCGATAAAAGTAACTCATTCACATATGGTTATGCGAACCCATTCCAACCTAGTGAATGGTTTTATGTTCATCCAGATACATTTCAAGTTCGCGCGAATTGGGATATTGATATAGGTTTGATTAGGATAGAAGAGGAATAGTAGTATGGTTGGTATTATTATGGCCGGTGGACGCGGAACCAGATTTTGGCCGTCAAGCAGAAAAGCAAATCCAAAACAGCTTCTAAATATTGTAGGCGACACTACAATGTTGCAAATGACAGTAGATNGACTACAAAAAATGAAAAACATCGAAGACATTTTTATTATAACTGGAGCAGACTTGGCACCTAAGATCAAGAAAATGATTAAAGGAGTAAAACCTAAAAATATCATTATTGAACCCAGTGGAAAAAATACGGCACCTGCTATTGGTTTAGCTGCGCTCTATGTAAAGGCATTAAGAAAAGATGCTGTTATGGGTGTATTTCCTGCTGATCACCTGATNGTTGGTGCCCAAAAATTCGCNAAAACTGTTCGTTCTTCTATCCAACTTGCAAATAANAATGGTTCACTAGTTACAATTGGGGTTGAGCCAAAATTTCCATCTACNAAATACGGTTACATTCANTANGAAGCAGATAATCCTGAAAATTATCTCGGAGCTTATCATGTAAAAACTTTTGCTGAAAAGCCACACAAAAAATTGGCAGAAAGATTTATTAGAAGCGGTGATTTTTTATGGAATGCGGGTATGTTTGTCTGGAAAGTGGATTCCTTTTTCGACCAATTNGAAATGTATATGCCGGAATTGAATGACCAGTTGGTTAAGATTGAAAAAAGAATTTCTAAAAAACAGGATTTTACNCGCTTATGGCAAAATATTGAACCAGAATCCATTGACTACGGCCTCATGGAAAAATCAGATGTCATCTACGTTGTTAAAGCTGAATTTGAATGGAATGATCTTGGATCATGGGATTCCATTTTTGAGGTATCTCCTAAATCGAGNGGTCAAAATGTAATTCGTGGTGAAGGTGTAGTCATCGAAGGAAAAAATAACCTTATACAATCCAANGGTCATTTTACTGCTGTACTCGGTNCTAATGATCTTATCGTTGTAAATACACCAGATGCAACACTCGTAATCCCGAGAGATAAGGTTGAAGGTGTGAAGGCGTTGGTGAAATATCTTGAAAAGAATAAACGAGNCGANCTTCTTTAGTCTATGGCTAGAATGCAGCCTGAAAAACTATTAATCCTATTTGAGGAATTGGCAGAGAAAATGGGTATAAACATTGTTCAGGGTAAAGGTGATTTCATCGGAGGTATGTGTTCTGTCAATGATGAATCTTATATCGTGATTAATAAGATTAAACCAATGAAACAACGGTTAAGTGTGCTCGGACGAGAATTTTCAAAACTAAATTTGAATAATGTATTCGTTCCTCCAGCACTCCGNGACTTTATTGAAGATATTCAGCAGGAAATNTTCTAGTTCTTAGATATATTTATTTCCTTGAAATAAAGNACTTACCNTCTTTACACTTTGCCCTGTCATCTTTTATCCGAGGTGGGAAAACATTAACTATTTACCAATAATTTTGAGGGTTTAGTATGAAAGATTACGCATCCAATAACATCCGCAACTTTGCATTAGTGGGCCATGGATCNTCAGGGAAGACAATGCTNACGGAAGCAATGTTGTCGCGTTCAGGAGAAGTCAATCGTATCGGATCGATTGAAGCGGGGACTACAGTTTCTGACTATCATCATGATGAACATGATCGTCAGATTTCTATACATTCTTCACCGATGCATCTTGAATGGAAGGGGACCAAATTAAATTTAATTGATACTCCTGGGTACCTGGATTTCATTGGCGAGACAGTATCATCTTTGGCTGTGGTAGATTCTGCAGTAGTTGTGATCCATGCNGTCAACGGGATTGAGGTAGGTACAGAACAAGTATGGAATTATGCTTCAAATTATGGTCTTCCAAAAATTTTAGTGGTCAATGGNCTTGACCGCGAACACTCAAAATTTGATACTATTCTTCAGCAGGCAAAAGATCATTTTGGNTCGAATGTATTTCCAATGCAATTGCCAGTAAATGCAGGGCCCGGGTTCAATCAAATTGTAGATGTTTTACGGAGTGAATTGATTACATACAGNACAGATGGGAGTGGAAAATTCACTGAAGAAAAACTACCTGATGAATGGCAGGATCAAGTAAAAGCACTTCACCAGGAATTAATTGAATTTGTCGCTGAATCAGATGATTCCTTATTAGAAAAATTCTTTGAACAAGGCAATCTTAGTGAAGAAGAAATGCGTGAAGGGTTACACCATGCCATACAAAATCAAGTATTAATTCCAATTTTTTGTACAGCAGCAACTAGAAATATAGGTGCAGCTAGAGTGATGGATTTTATTTCTAAGTATGGCTCTTCGCCGATAGACCGTGGGATAATTCAAGCAAAGGATGCTAATTCTGGAGAAGCAATTGATATTGCCTTAGATGGAACGGCCCCGGTTGTTCATGTATTCAAAACAATTAGTGAAGCTCATGTTGGTGAGCTTTCTTTTTTTCGAGTCTATTCAGGTTCAGTTTCAACGGGATCTGATCTACAAAATACTGTCAGAGGGAATTCAGAGCGATTCGGTCAAATGTTTCTTATGAATGGTAAAGAACGTACCATTGTTACCAAATTGAATGCTGGTGA
Source organism: Fidelibacterota bacterium (assembly GCA_002704905.1). Taxonomy (GTDB): domain Bacteria; phylum Fidelibacterota; class Marinisomatia; order Marinisomatales; family TCS55; genus TCS55. The sequence continues at coordinate 21,730 of PAIR01000046.1, read as the reverse complement.
TATTGGATCAGTTGTAAAACTTAAGGATACCCATACGGGAAATACTTTAACCGGACCAACCAATAANGTGATATTGCCATCTGTTGATTTACCCAATTCAAATATTCATTTAGGCATTCGTTCTAAATCTAAAGGTGATGAAGAAAAAATTGCTACTGGATTAGCTACNATTCATGAAGAGGACTCCACATTTATTTATAATGTAGATTCTGAATTGCGCCAAACTGTCCTTTCTGGGCAAGGTGAATTNCACCTCCAGGTATCNATTGATCGTTTAAAACGNAAGTTCAATGTNGANGTGGATACTTTTAAACCGCGTATCCCTTACCGTGAGACAATCCGAGGTGAAGGNGCGTCAAAATACCGCCACAAAAAACAAAGTGGNGGNGCNGGGCAATTTGCTGAAGTTTGGATGCGTATCGANCCAAAACANCGTGGAGAAGGNGTTGAGTTTACTCATTCTCTNGTAGGACAGAATGTGGATCGTATTTTTGTTCCATCTGTAGAAAAAGGAGTAACTGCGGCTTGTGTAGAAGGTGTTTTGGCGGGCTACCGTGTTGTGGANCTTAAAGTGGATTTTTATGATGGAAAACAACATCCGGTAGATTCAAAAGATATTGCCTTTCAAATGGCAGGGAAGCACGCTTTCAGAGAGGCTTTTTTAGCTGCTAAGCCATGTTTATTGGAACCGGTTCTGGTTGTAGATATCAAAGTTCCAGAAGACTACATGGGTGATGTAATGGGTGATATTTCTAGTCGAAGAGGAAAAATTCTGGGAATGGATTCAGAGGGGACATTCCAAAAAGTCAAAGCGCAGGTGCCTCAATCGGAAATGTATCATTATTCAACCAGACTGCGGTCACTTACTGGTGGACGAGGTATTCACTCTGAAGAGATAAGTCACTATGAAGAAGTACCAAGAGATATGGAAACAAAGGTAACGGCGGAGGCGAAAGCAGCCCAAGAAGAAGATTAAAATTAGATGGATAAGTTATGGAGCCCGTGGCGGATGGAGTACATCCGTTCAAAAGAAAACAAAGATGAAGGGTGTGTATTCTGTATCAAATCGAACGAAAATGATGACCGCGATAATCTTGTCCTGTTTAGGGGAAAAACTTCATTTGTCCTTATGAATTATTACCCCTATAACAATGGTCATATTATGGTTTGCCCTTATAAACATGTAGAAGAAACTGAATCTTTATCTAAACAATCTTTAACAGAGATTATGGAATTGGCAGACAAATCTATGAAAATTTTTAGAAATACAATTAAAGCCCAAGGATTTAATTTTGGTGCAAATATTGGAGTATCCGGTGGCGCAGGAATTGCAGATCATATTCATTTCCATGTGGTACCCAGATGGGTTGGAGATACTAATTTTATGCCTGTATTTTCTCATACAAAAGTAATGGTGGATGGTCTATTAGAGACTTACGATAAACTAAAAATTGAATTTGATAAACTGAAATAAAATATGGATTTTTTTCATACTTGGCTACCATTCTTCTATTTATATGGTGTAGGTGGGATAGCATTTATTATTGGTATGCTAATCATTATAAGAAGTAATGCACTTCGATTAACATTCCAAAAACACTTAAAATGGGTTGGTGTGTTAATTTTTGGCTTTCTTTTTTATGCTGCCTTACATGCTTTTCTAATTTTTGTTGCTATTGGTAGTCAATGATGAATATTGAGATTGGTACTCAATTAGACAAAATTGTCATTTTAGTGTATTTTGCTTTAGTGATGGGTTTTGGCGCTTATTTTGGCAAATATAGCAAATCAACAACAGATTATTTTTTTGGTGGTAGACGATTTTCTTGGTGGCTGATTACTATATCTATTGTTGCAACAGGTGTAGGTTCACATAGCTTTGTAAAATATTCTACAAAGGCTTATCAATACGGACTTTCTTCAACAATGACATATTTGAATGATTGGTTTTTTATGCCTTTATTCATGTTCGGTTGGTTGCCAATTATTTATTATACTAAAGTTCGTTCAATCCCAGAATACTTTGAACGGAGATTTAATCCTACTGCAAGATATTTAGCCACAATGATGATTCTATTATATATGATTGGCTATATCGCAATACAGTTTTTAACTCTTGCAACTGCTTTATATCGAATCTATGGTATTCCTTTAATGTTAACAGTCGTACTGATTGCCATTGCAACAACTATATACATGCATTTTGGAGGCCAAACCTCAGTTATTTTTACTGATTTGTTACAAGGGTTTATTCTAATTTTTGCAGGATTACTTTTATTCTTCCTTGGTATACAATTTTTGGGTAATCAAGTTGGTATAAATGGATTAAGTGCTTTTTGGATGAATTTGACTCCATTACAAAAACTTCCCCTCGCGCATTTTAATCATCCTCCAGATTTTAATTTTGTAGGCATCTTTTGGCAGGATGGTATAGCAGGATCAGTAGGTTTCTTATTCCTAAATCAAGGATTGATTATGCGGTTTATGGCTGCAAAAAGTGTCAATGAAGGTCGCAAGGCAGCTGCAATCAATGTTTTATTTGTACTTCCGATATCTGCNATAGTTGTTTCAAATGCGGGATGGATTGGTAGAGCTATCACAAATGTTGCCCCAGGGATACTTCCATCAGANATGGCTGCTAATGATGTGTTTGTTGCCGTTACAAATATTGTCGCTTCTCCTGGAGTATTTGGATTTATTATAGCAGCGCTTTGTGCTGCCTTAATGTCTACTGCAGACACCTTGGTTAATGCATCCTCAGCAGTTATTGTAAATGATATTTATCGACCTTTATCAAAAAAGGTAAAAACTGAAAAACAAGAATTAGAATTCGCNAGATGGACATCTATTGCCGTTAAAGTAATTGCAGTTATTTNAGTCCCATTTTTTAATTCATTTGATTCTATTTATGAAGCGCATGGGTGGTTTCACTCTACATTCACNCCTCCATTAGTTGTGGGTGTATTTTTAGGAATTTTTTGGAANCGTTTTACTTCTCAAGCAGTAATTGCAACATTTTTAGGTGGAGCTTTTTTGATGATATTGGGACAATTTTATCCACAATTGATTAGTCCATTTGATCATGGTATAGAATTACGACCTGATCGCGGTTATTCATATATTGGAGCACTATACAATATTTTTGTGTGTGCAGCNGTAGGCGTTATCGTATCTTTATTTACAAAATCNGATTCATCTCAAAAATTAGTTGGCTTAACGGTATATGATGTACACAAACTTAAATCTATTTTTAAAGGATCTGATGCAAATGAAGAAGTAGGTNNATGTCCNGTTGTAAATTGGAAATTAGAATCAAATGATTCAGATGAATTAAGATTTTCAAGTAATGATATGAAGCTGATGAAAGCNAATCCAGGTGATCTAGTATATGTACAAGACNCCAGATGGTGGCTTGGAGGTTTGAAGTCTGCTCATTCAACTTATGGTAAACCACATAGTGAAGATGGNGTTGTNTATATTAATTCATCTCATCTAGAACATGGACAATTTGTAGAAGGTNTACCATTAAAGGCTGAAAAGGAAATGTAAATGTTTTGGGCTCNGNGGANTAAATAATATAAATTTGCGGCGCTTTAACAATAAATAATTGCCGCATTCCGGAGTAGCTCAGTTGGTAGAGCGAGTGGCTGTTAACCACCAGGTCGGGGGTTCGAGTCCCTCCTCCGGAGCANNAAAGGTTCAACTACAGTTGAACCTTTTTTTTACTCTNTTTTTAACACCAATCTGAGTTAGTAATATCATATTCATTTTAAAACTATAATCAGGACTAAATCATGAAAGTAGCATTATTAGATTCAACNCTTAGAGAAGGTGAGCAATCACCATATGTATCATTTACAGTTGATCAAAAAATCAANATTGTTAAAGCNTTAGATTCNTTTGGTGTAGAATTCATNGAAATCGGNCATCCTGTTGTTTCAAATGATATAAATCAATCCATTTCANAAATATCNGCAATAGATACAAAAGCGGAAAAATTAATTCATAGTAGAGTNCTCAGATCAGATATTGATAATGCATTATCATTTGGTGTGCCGTGGATTGGCATGTTTTTTGGAACATCCGATCTTAGTCTGNAATACAAATTTGGTATAGACCGNCCTACNGCCATGGCACGTATTATAGATGCNATCTTTTATGCAAAAGATAAGGGTNTAAAATTAAGATTTACGGCAGAAGATGCTACACGNACCGATTTACCATTTCTTATTGAATTGGCTCAAGCNGTNGAAGAAGCAGGNGCGGATCGATTTAGTATAGCAGATACAGTTGGAATTTTGACNCCAGATCGTACATCAAGAATAATAAAAGCAATGAAAAAGGCAATATCTATNCCAATTCATATCCATTGCCATAATGACTTGGGCCTGGCAACAGCCAATTCNTTAACAGGNTTACTTGCAGGTGCTGATGTGGCCGATGTATCAATTAATGGTTTGGGAGAGNGAAGCGGCATAGCCAACTTAGCAGAAATGGCGGTNATNCTTAAAACACAGTATCATGTTCAAAACGNATGGGATTTATCAAAGCTTAAAACTTTATCNAANACTGTTGAAAAGATTGCCCAATTCCCAAATNGTTTGAATCAACCCATTGTTGGTNAATTTGCCTTTACACATAAGTCAGGTTTNCATACANGAGCAGTTTTAAAGGAACCAAAAACCTATGAATTATTTGATCCAAAGCTTGTAAACCAAAAGAGAANNATTTTGATAGATAAGTTTACNGGAAAGGCTGCTGTAGCCCATCGTTTAGATCAATTAGAGATCAATTATTCTCAAGAAACTTTAGACCGAATTACTGCAAAAGTAAAAATGAATTCAAACTCAGATCCAGTGTCTGATTTCGAATTATTAAATTATATTTNATAAAAAAGGATGACACAAAATATTTAATTAATACATATTATTTGAATTATTTNATTGATTTANNAGAATTTTGCAAGTNATNTTNTGANGACTTTTGGGGCAGTATTNTTCTGACCCTGGGAGGTTAAGAGGAGGATACNTCAAATAGNNAANANACANAAAACTATTTGATGTANTTTNGTTATTAAGGCNCCGACCTGATTTATTGGGTNGGGGCTTTTAAGTTATAGTCATATACTCTCTTGTAATAAATTACCCGCCGAAATTTATGCGACTTATAANCAANATTTTTCAATTAATATTCTTTTTGATCTTATCGATCATTTATGGACAAGATCCTCCAAATGTNAATTGGCGNNANATTAATACCCANCATTATNNGATTATATTTCCTGCAGAGATTCAAGATGAGGCNAATCGTGTTGCAAATACAATGGAGCATNTTCATGATAAACTTTATNGCTCTTTAGATACAAANCATCAACGTATNCCAATTTTACTATCCAATCGTGGTGCTATTCCCAATGGATATGTGACCCAAGGTCCATGGATGTCTGAATGGTATAATNTACCAATAATGNTGCGCGAAATGGGAANTACAGAATGGTATCGCGATCTGGCCATACACGAAGGAAGACACATTGCCCAAACCAACTATATGAANCAAGGCGTNAGTAGGATAGTGGGAATTGTTTTNGGNGATATAACTCAGTCGCTTTACACAGGATTGTTNATTCCTTCATGGTATTGGGAAGGNGATGCTGTTGGNATTGAGTCNAGTTTAACCCATTCTGGACGGGGGCGTTCAGCCTATTTTAATCGGATTACACGTGGGCAGTTATTATATGGAAAGAAATTCAGTTACCGAAATGCTCTATACGGATCATATAAAACAGTGTACCCNGATCATTATGAATTGGGATATCATTTAACTAATCATGTGAAAAAAGAGTATGGNNAAAATGCNTGGGCAAAAATTCTAAGGAATACGNTAAGGTGGCCATTTAATGTGAATCCNATTTTTCCTTTTTCCCAAGCCATGAAAAAAACTACAGGATCATCATTGCCTCAGATTTATAATGATACATTTTATGATCTTCGTTCAAACTGGAAAAATAAAGTTAGAGAGATGAATGAAGATGAGGTTATTGTATTAAATCCTTCACGAAAAATATTTACAAATTATCAATTTCCTACAATGGAAAAGGATGGTACAGTGACTGCCCTTAAATCAGGATTGGGTGATGTTACAACTATTGTCAAAGTTTTTCAGGGAAAAGAAATTGAACTTAAAAAGATCAGTCAAAGCTCATTATTATTTGGATATCATTCAAATGGGAAAAAGGCTGTTTGGTCATCTTATAATCAAGATAAACGCTGGACAAAACTTAGTTGGACAAATATCCGAATATATGATTTTGATTCAGGTATTACACATTTGATTAAAACTAATGGACGTTATTATCATCCTAATATTTCATTTAAAGGTGATAAGTTAGTTACAGTTTCATTTACTCAAGAAAGAAACTCATTATTAAAGATCTTAGATATAAATACAGGTGAAGTGATTGATCAGGTAGAAGCACCGAACGGTGGATTGATTATGACACCATCCTGGTCCAGAGATGGCGAAGAGGTCGTTTTTACGGCCCAAAAATTTAATGGTCGTGGATTATATGTTTATAGAATTGATACACGTNAATTTGAAACGATTAAAGCAGAATCATGGCANGATATTTATCATCCAATATTTTACAAGAATTATATTATNTATGANGGTCAAGTCAACGGAGTTGATCAATTAATGGCTATNGATATNAAGACAAAGAAAGAATTCAAGATTACATCNCAGAAATTAGGTGCTTATAATNCTTCTATCACACCAGATGGNAAACTTCTATTAAATGATTATTCAANCCAAGGTGAAGGGATNNTTTTAATGGATTTGNNNCCNAATAATTGGANACCAATTAATTCAAAAAACGAACTAATAAATTTAAGCCAATTACCAGATTATGAAATTGATCCTGTTTTTGACACAGAAATGGGGAATAAATTATATTTGGTAGAAGATTATAAGGAAATTGGAAGCGCATTTAACTTTCACAGTCGTTATATTTTTAACGAGGATTTTGAACCAACCTTTGGTGTCCAGTCGGACAATATTTTAAGTACATTTTCAATGAATTTTGAAATATCATATAATAAAAATGAGGAAATTTTTCAAAAAAAGGCCCAAGCAATTATNAGACAGTTTTTCCCCATCCTTGAGCTAGAAATGGTTTCAAGTAACCGGAACGTTTTTCATGGAAAAAATATCCAACTAGTAGAAAAATATCGAGATACATTAATATATAACGTAACTGAGAAATGGAAGGAAATAAGTTTGAATCTAGGTGTTACANTACCACTTATTAATCGTTATGAAGGGATTACAAATCGTTTTGCTTTTATCAAATTTGGTACAAAATATACAATACGAAATAACTCAACATATTATTTTGATTTTCTAAAAATTCCACCCAATATTCGTGTAACAAACGAACAAAAACAGCAAGCCCGTGACGGAGTAATTCTTCCAATATATATTGAGTCAGCATTATCATCATTCGATGAACAATCTTTAAGAGATTTGGGAAGACCTGGTTGGCAATTTTATGGTTATTTGGGTGGATCGCCTTCTAGTAGTCTATGGCATGGCCAGCAGGTTTCACTTCGANTTGATCATGGTAGAAGGGGATTTGGAAAGCATCATTTCATTGATACTCGTGTTCAATATGAATCCAGTGCAGGAGATCATATATTTCTATCAAANCTTTCTTTTCCTTATGGATACAAATGGCAGAGATTTTCATCAGGTTGGAAAGCAAATTTCAAATACAAAATACCTTTACTCTACCCAGATTGGGCAGCTCCAATCGGTATAACTTATTTAAAACGGATCCAGGGTCGGATATTTGCAGAGTATGGATCTGTAGACGTAATGAATTCAATGATTTCAATGGGTGTAGGGTTGACTTTTGAATTAGGTGGTTTTTTTGATATTAAATTTCCCATTTCTATCACAACCAATTATTATTATCAGCCAAATACAGGTGTATCTGGTATTCAATTGGAATTGGAATAAATATAAAGNTTAATGTAGGTTTTGATGGTATTAGAAAAGNTAATAATAAGTTTTTATATGATGAAAAAATTATGAGTAATCGCAGTGGAGATAGGCGCGAAATTGAGCGACGAAGTGGTAATGATCGTCGTGTAGATGATCAAAAGGTAGATTCTGATCATAGGACAGGATTAGAGCGTCGTGAAGATGACGAACGTAGATCAGGCATCGAACGCCGTACTTAACAAAAACCATATTTTATTATTATTTAAATTTTGATGAATTATTATGAAAATAATTAACCAATTTATTGCATTGTTGCTTCTCGNGTGGATGGGGNTTTTCACCCAAATATCCACTTCCCATTTGGGGCATGGCCATGATATGTTACCTTCAGAAGATAATATTTGTGCCGATAACTGTGAGAATGAATTACATCGTTCAGTTGGAGAGGCCTGTGAATGGTTTATGGCTAAGCGCCTTTCAGAAAATGATGATTTTAATACCACTGAAATTCTTGCTCCCATTGAATTTGATGAAAATCAAAAATGGGTAGCAATCTATTCCCTTTATACCGCATCAGATAANAACGTTTATCTTGTTCGCGGTCCCCCTACCATTTAGTTACTCAACTAAATGACATATCTCCTTCAACGGAGATCCCTCAATAATTAGCATTAAAGGAAAAATTATGTTAAAAAAATTGATCGGGGGACTATTTATAGTATCAATATCTTTTGGCCAAACTACAGCCAACCCCCAATTTAGTGTAGTAGGTGATTTGATTNTGGATGATCTTCAAAAGAATCCAAATTTATATAGCTCAGGTATAGAGATNGCNGTTCAGGGATACGTAAATCCTTTTGCGCGNGCAGATGTCTATTTACATAAACATAATGATGAATCAGCAATGGAATTGGAAGAAGCTGTAATGACAATCGAAAGAGGACTCCCATTTGGTCTTGGATTGAGGGTAGGTAAGTTTAGACCAGACCTTGGAAAAATCAATAAAGATCATGCACATTTATTTCCTTTCATTGAAGCTCCTTCTGGTATGGCTAATATTNTAGGTGAAGAGTTTTGGGCAGGTACGGGNCTAGAAGCTAGCATATTTCTGCCGTTACCTTGGTACAGCAATTTTTCTATTGGTTCCTTTGATTCAGGATTAGGTGGTCATAATCATGGCAGTGAAAAAGAAGATGTTCATTATGAAGATAAAGATGAATACAAAGAGAAAGATGAACATGATCATGGAAAAAATGAAAAACAGGAACAAGTTTTTTCAGCGCGATGGGGCAATTTTTTCGAACTTAATAATATAAATCATATTGAAATAGGCACCAGTTATTACAGAGATCCTGAGAATAATTTGATGGGAGCAGATTTCAAGTATAAATGGCGTCCCAACAAGTATCGATCAATCACGATTCAAGGTGAAATAGTACAGCTTAATATAAAAGAAGAGCACCATGATGAAGAGCATCATGATGAAGTTCATAAAGGAGAATACAATATTAAATCAGATGCAGGCTATTTGNNGATTAACTATCAGTTTAATAAATCATTTAATTTTGGAATCATAGGTGATTATTATAAAGAGACGTATAAAGAGACCGAAATCAATCCATCAATATTTTTTGGATTCAGTCCTGTTGAAGAATCAACTGTATTTAGATTGAAGGTCGGACAGGTTGAAGATCATGAGAGTCATAAAAAACATTTAAAAACGACAGCTCAGATTATCTGGTCTTTAGGCCCACATAAGCCTCACCGTTATTAATCCATGAGAAAATTGATAATTATATGTTCTCTTTTCGCTTGTCTTTATGGAAAAGTTCGAGTTGTATCTTCAACTTCGGATATTGCTAACATAGTAAAGATCATTGGTGGAGAGAATGTTACAGTCACAAGTATAGCACGAGGTAATCAAGATCCACATTATGTAGAGATATTACCCTCATATATGGTTAAAGTAAGAAAAGCCGATATTTATTTTATGGTTGGAATGGAACTTGATCTTTGGGCTCAACAAATTATTGATGGTTCACGAAATCAAAAAGTGATGGTGGTAGACTGTTCAGTTGAGATTAATAAAATGGAAGTTCCCACTGGGCAGATTGATGCAAGTATGGGTGATATTCATCGTTTTGGTAATCCTCACTACTGGTTAGATCCTGAAAATGGAAAATTAATTGCAAGTGTTATTACAGAAAAATTAAGTAATTACGACCCAAAGAATTCAGATGCATATAAAGCTAATCTTTCTCAATTTGAAAAAGATTTAGATTCCGCAATGTCAAAATGGAATAAAAGGTTTTCTATGCTTAAAGATAAGAAAATCATTTTTTATCATAATTCTTGGCCTTATTTCTCAAAAAGATTTGGCTTAATTACAGTTGGTTTTTTGGAACCAAAACCTGGTATTACACCTTCACCATCTCAATTGAATCAAGTTATTAATCAAATAAAAGAAAATGATATTGAAGTCATTGCATCAGAATCCTATTTCAGTGATAGAGCACCGAAGTTTATTGAATCAAAAACAAATGTAAGAACAGTCAAATTAGCTCAATCAGTTGGAGCAATTGAAGGTGCTGATTCTTATATTAATCTTTTCGAAACAAACCTTGATATTTTAGCTAAGGCTTATGGAGTTAGTTATGATTGATCTCATCTTCTGGCCATTACTAGCAAGTTTTGTTTTAACAGGAATTCATGTATATCTAGGGTTGCATGTTGTTACGCGTGGAGTAATTTTTGTTGATCTTGCTTTAGCACAGGTTGCTGCACTAGGCGCTGCCGTAGGTATTATAATGGGATTAGAACATGATGGTAATGCCAGCTATATGATGGCATTGGTTTTTACATTTATTGGTGCTGCATTTTTTGCTTATATCCGTTCTAGTAATCAAAAAGTTCCACAGGAAGCAATTATTGGAATCACATATGTTGTGTGTGCTGCAGCTATGATATTGTTATTTAGCAAATCAGCTGAAGGATCTGAACATTTAAATCATTTGCTTGTTGGTTCGATCTTATTTGTTACTCCAGAAAAAATTGCATATACGGCTTTGCTTTATGCAGCTATTGGCTTTTTCCATTGGAAATATAAGCAGCAATTTTTTGAAATATCCCAATCACATCTTAAAACGACTAATCTGAATTCCTCAGACCGATTTTGGGATTTTCTCTTTTACGTCACATTTGGTTTTGTAGTCACAAGTTCAGTGAAAATTGCTGGGGTATTGCTTGTATTCTCATTTCTTATTATACCTACGATAGCTGCACTTCTTTTTAAGGAGTCAATTCGTGGAAGACTTATATTTGGGTGGTGCTTTGGTATTTTCGGTAGCTTATTAGGAATGTTCATTTCTATTACTGCTGACGTGCCTACCGGTGCAGCTATTGTTGTTTCGTTTGGTATTATGTTAGCAATATTAGGAATCGTAAAATATTTTATTAATAATAAATCAAAATAAAGGATATATGATGTTATCTAACACAACTTTTTGATTTAAATCAAAACTTTTTCCCATAATGAGCTATAATTCTTTGACCAAACGAAATTTATTCATTAATCTTCAATCCTCATTAAGGAAATAATAACATGTTTTACGAAGACATAAATATTACTAAAAGAAAAACGATAACAAATGGTAAGAAATATGATTTTTTTATATATACTCTAGTCTCACTTGAACACAAACTTTCAGGTGGAAAATTTGGTAAGGGTGATACAGTAATAAGTAAAGTAAAAGATTTTAAAATGCTAGATGATGAGACAGGCGAGATGTTAGAAGTAAAAATCAGATGTTCAAAAAAAATAAGTGATGCGATGGAAGGATTTGAACCTAAAGAAAGTAAAAAAGTATTTAAAAAGTGTTTAAAAGAGTTAGAAAATCGAGGTCTTGTTAGGGGCTAACATAATTTAATAAATAATTCGATGCCCTTTAACCTTACGGTTAATTTATAATATAATGTCTGAAATTGAATCTAAAATCGACCGAATTTTTAATGCACAATTAGCTAACCGACAGATACTTCGGGAAAAAACTTATCATCAGCGAATAGCTAAGTTAAAATCTATAGAAACTTGGGTCATAGGTCACCGTGACGAAATTCAAACAGCGATGCGTGCAGACTATAATAAGCCTACTTCCGAAGTTGATCTATCAGAGATTTGGNCCAGCNTNACCGAAATCCGCCATATTCGTAGGCAATTGAANAAATGGATGCGCCCAAAAAAGGTTTCACCNACCTTATCCATGGCAATGACNGATGCCTGGGTNCAACTAGAACCCAAAGGCGTTGTTCTTATCATATCCCCTTGGAACTTTCCTTTTAATTTAACCATCAGTCCACTGGTTTATGCAATTGCCTCAGGAAACTGTGCTATGGTAAAACCCTCTGAATTGACACCCAATTCATCTGCTCTAATGGCAAAGATGGCTTCTAATATATTTGAAGAAAATGAAGTAGCATTTTTTGAGGGAGATTCCACTATAGCGGAAGTCCTTTTGGAAAAACCTTTTAACCATATTTTTTTTACAGGCAGTCCTAAAATTGGTAAAATCGTAATGGAAAAGGCGGCCAAGCATTTATCCACTATTACCTTAGAATTAGGAGGTAAATCGCCTACGATTGTTGATAAATCAGCCAATTTGAAAGATGCGGCTAAGAAGATTTCCTGGGGAAAATTTCTTAATTGTGGGCAAATCTGTTTGGCACCAGATTACCTTTTGGTGCATGAATCTGTNAAAAGTGAATTATTATCAAATATTAAAGTAATTGTCGCAAAGCAGTTTGCAGGAGAAAACGGATCGTTCCAAAATTCAAGTGATTATTCTCGGATTGTAAATCAACGGCACCATAATAGATTAAGCCAATTATTAGAAAAAACAATAGCTTCCGGTGCTCAGTTATTTATGGGTGGTGAGGTAGATNATGAATCAAATTATATCGCACCAACTATATTAACAGAAGTGGAAAATGATTCTCCAGTTATGTCTGAAGAAATATTTGGGCCAATACTTCCAGTTATAACCTACAACCAATTAAGTGAAGCCATGGATTTTATCAATGCCCGGNCTAAACCCTTAGGGTTATATATATTCAGTAAAAGAAGGAAAAATATTGATTATATTTTGAATAATACCTCTGCTGGTGGGACTTCCATAAATGATACAATCCTACACTATATGCATTTAAATTTGCCATTTGGAGGTATCAATAACAGTGGATTTGGGCGAACCCATGGTGAAGCTGGTTTTAAGACTTTTTCAAATGAGCGATCCATATTAAAACAGGCGGCTATAAGTCCAATGAAGTGGCTTTATCCACCCTATACGCCTCGGGTTAAATGGTTTATCAAGCTTATTCAAAAATATTTATAATATTTTATGAATCGTTCCATCCATCGTATTGTTCAAGGAGTTCAAACCAGTGATGGTGCGGGAGTTAATCTTACACGAATTATTGGCAGTCGAAGTTTAGATATGTTAGATCCTTTTTTATTATTAGATGAATTTGGTAGTGATAATCCCGATGATTACTTAGCGGGGTTTCCTTCCCATCCTCATCGAGGTTTTGAAACGATCACCTATATGCTCAATGGTAAGTTCCGACATAAGGATACGGCAGGGAATGAAGGGTATTTAACCGATGGCTCTGTCCAGTGGATGACAGCAGGTAAAGGTGTTATACATAGTGAAATGCCGGAGCAGACTGAGGGTTTGGTTAGGGGATTTCAGCTGTGGTTAAACCTGCCTCAGGAAAAGAAAATGATTGAACCGGCATACAATGACATTCCTGCTAANAAAATTCCTATCGTTCAATTTCGTGGAGGTAATGCAAAGATTATTGCCGGTACATTTTCAGGCGTAACCGGCCCTGGAAGGCCTCACACTGGGATGCTTTTTTATGACATAAGATTAGAAGCCGAGGCGAATATCAGTGTCCCTATTGATGATGAATGGAACGGCTTCTGCTATGTGTATGAAGGAGAAATGATCTGTGATCAGACTATATCCAAAAATCAATTGGGTGTTGTAAGTACAAAAGGTGTATTACATTGCACCGCAAGCAAGGTCGGTACCCAATTTATATTAGTTGCTGGAATACCCTTGAATGAACCGGTGGCTCGNGGNGGTCCCTTTGTAATGAATACCAAAGAAGAAGTAATGCAAGCTTTTTCAGATTATCAGGCAGGACAATTGGGATAAAACACTTTAATTTTTTTCACTAAGTGGAGACTATTTAAGTGTATTTTTCTANTAGGTAAAACGGAAATAATTATGAAAAAATTATTAACAATATTGATTGGACTAACTGCGACTGGACTATTGTTGATCGGTCAAACCAATGAAAAATCATCTAAAGGATTCGTCATGGATAAAGTAGTGAAATCAGATAAAGAATGGGAAACCTGTCTTACGCCTCAAGAATTCCAGATTTTAAGAGAGAAGGGCACAGAAAGAGCTTTTACGGGGGAATATTATAATCATAAAGAAGATGGTACCTACATCTGTGCAGGTTGTGAGAATGAATTATTCAGCTCAAATACAAAATATGATTCTGGCTCTGGCTGGCCTGCCTTTTTTGATGCATTAGATGAGACAAAAGTTAAAATAAAACGAGATTTAAGTTATGGCATGGTAAGAACAGAGATCATTTGTGCAAAATGCGATTCGCATTTGGGCCACGTTTTTGAGGATGGTCCAAAACCTACTGGATTAAGATATTGTGTAAATTCCTTGGCATTGGATTTTGTGCCGATAAAATAAGTTTTTTAATTATAATAGCTTACTATCGTCTAATCGGCTGAATTGAATAAATAAGAAGGACGAAATTGGCAAAAAAATATCTAATCAGTTTATTTTTTATTGCAAGTGTCCTAGGGCAAGAGAAAACTCAGGATATCTCCGGTATTATTGTAGATATGGATAACCTTGAACCGCTACCCTATGCCAATGTAGTACTACAGGGTTTAAATCGGGGGATTACTTCTAATTCAGACGGCCATTTTGTTTTGGTAGATGTGCCAGCAGAACCCTGCAGTCTTATCGTCTCCTACATAGGTTATCGAACCGCTAGGATAGGTTATGACAACTCTGCACCTAGTCGTCACTTAGATATCCGTCTTAAAATGGAAGCGTTGAATTTTCAAGGTGTAGATGTGATAGCAGATGAATACCAAATTATCAAAAGTTCTGGAGAGGAGATCAGTAAGGTCACCTTATCACCAAGACAATTGGCCCTCCTACCTAATATG
Source organism: Fidelibacterota bacterium (assembly GCA_002704905.1). Classification (GTDB taxonomy): domain Bacteria; phylum Fidelibacterota; class Marinisomatia; order Marinisomatales; family TCS55; genus TCS55. Next base: position 6,465 of record PAIR01000046.1, on the reverse strand, counting down.
GGTGAGGTAGATATTTTTAGATCTTTACAATTATTGCCAGGGATTAGCAGTACGGGAGATGGCTCATCCGGAATCAATGTTCGTGGTGGGTCATCAAACCAGAATATGATCCTGTTGGATGGAATGAATATTTATCATGTAGATCATTTTTTTGGCATGTTCAGTGCATTCAATGCGGATGCAATTAAAGATGTACAGGTATATAAAGGTGGATTTCCTGCAAAATATGGTGGTCGTCTTTCCAGTGTAATTGATATGACAGGTAAAAATGGTGATCTCACGCGCCGCCAATTCGGTTTGGGCGCTAACCTCATGTCCACACAGTTATTGTATGAAACGCCAATCATCATGGGAGGTAGTTGGCTACTGTCATTCAGACGGTCATACTCTGATTTTATGTCTAGCCCATTTTTTGATAAAATGTATGAATTTGTGACTGGAGATGATGAGGTTCCCACTAATAACCGAAGACAAGTAAATCCAAATAACCCTAACCAGAATGAGGCTTTTCAACAGCAAATTTTTCCAACATTTTATTTTTATGACCTTCACAACAAAGTAACATTCACACCGGGAAACAAAGATGTAATTAGTATAAGTATGTATGGAGGTAGAGATTTTTTGAATGAATCTAGAGAAACTCAGAACGTTAGAGTTCGTCCCGGTGGTGGTGGCTTTGGTGGTGGTGGCGGACAACAGACTATAACACGAATTGATGATAATAATACTGATTGGGGAAATTTGGCAGTCAGTCTTCGCTGGAATCACAGGTGGACGGATCGTTTTTCAAGCCAAACACTATTTAGCTCTTCACGATTTAAAAGTAATTACGACAGGCATTTATATTTTCAAGGCGGCAGTGGACGGTATTTTAAAATTGATGAAGGGAATGGCGCGAAAGATCAGTCATTTCGCCTTGATAATGTTCTCCATGCTAATGAAAAACATATTTTTGAGTTTGGTATGGAGTTCACCAATTTAGGTACTCATTATGATGTTACATTAATGGATACAATCCCAATATTGGATTTGGAATCAAACACGATACTTGCCAGTTTATATTTTGAAGACCGTTGGAAGGTATTACCATCTTTGACTCTTGGGATGGGCTTTAGAGCCACAACACAAACCGGATTGGATAGTCTGTTTGTGATGGATTTGGCTACCGATTCAGTATTCATATCTCCGAGAGTTTCATTTAACTGGAATGTGACGGATCGCTTTTCGATCAAGGGAGCATGGGGGAACTATTTTCAATTTATCAACAATATTGTTCTCGAGGATGTTCTCCAAGGGAATTCAAATTTTTGGTTGGTATCTGATGATAATATTCCTACAGGTTCAGCGGAACATCAAATATTAGGAATGAAATACGAAACTCGAAAATATTTGTTTGAAATCGAGGGCTATCGAAAATATTTAGACGGTTTAGTGGAATACACACGGAGATTCCAGGAGTTAGCTGATTATGGGAATTTCTTTTTCTTTGGNGATGGGTATGCTGAAGGTATAGAAGTATTAGCACAAAAGAAATCAGGCGCTTTCAATGGATGGATTAGTTACACCTTTGCAAATGTGAATTATGACTTTGGTGCTTTGGCGCCTGAGCCCTATCCGGCTAGTCACGATAAAACACATGAGGCAAAGGTGGTTGGGACTTATAAATGGGGACCATGGAATTTTGCTTCAACGCTGGTCTATGCAACGGGTACGCCCTACACCACACCTCAGAGTCGATATTATCTTCCACTTCTTAATGGTGATGAATACAATTATATTCATGTGAGCGATAAAAATGGCTATCGTTTACCTGATTATCATCGAATGGATGTAAGTATATTTCGACAATTGGAAACACCAGATTTTAAATGGGACGTGGGATTATCTGTATTTAATCTTTATAATAGAAAAAATGTAAACTTTCGCGAATATGACCTTGATGTTGTTCCTGTAGTGGTTTCTGATATGTTACTATTACCCATGACCATTACTCTCTTTTTCAAGGTTTCACTGAAGTAGGTGTATAAGATGAAAAATAAATTATTTATCTTAACGCTATTAAATATCTTCATTTTCTCTAATAGTTGTGAAGATGACTTTTCTGCAGTACCTGATGAAAACCTTGTTGTGGTACAGGCCTATATTTATGCAGGTCAACCGGTGAAAGATATATTGCTTATGTCTACTCTTGCGTTGGATGATGAAAGTTCAATAGCCACTCCGATTGATTCAGCAGAAGTAACTCTATCACGTGGAAATGAACAGTTCAAATTGGAACCAGTCCATGACTATGACACAACAGAAATAGACACAACTTATAGTTTATCTTATTTCTCACCAGATAGTAATCTTATTGTGAATGAGGGAGACACTTTTCGCTTAGAGATAAACTATATGGATCAAATTATTACATCTGAGACAGTGGTACCTGCAAANCCTGATAGTTTTCTCTCAACTGTAGATACACTCTGGGTTCCTGAATTCAATAGAAATATAGATTACATCCGATGGATTTTTGCTGATTCAAATAGAATTAGACTTGATTGGGATAATCCAGATGATCTTTATCATTATCTATTAATGGATAACGTTGAGTTGGATCCTCAGCCTCTTGAAAAACAGGCNCCACCAAGATTTAAATCATTTATTTCTCAACCTTTTATTGATACGACCTATACTATTCTTGCCAGCAACATCACTCATTTTGGCCGACATGATATTGTGCTTTTTCATGTAAAAACAGATTACGTATTGCTATATCAATCTAGTGGGCAAAATACTAGGGATTTAAATGAGCCCTATTCTAATATTAACGGAGGTCTTGGAATCTTTTCGGCTTTTAATAGCGACACNACTTCTGTCTATCTTATTAAACAGNAAAAAAACAAATTAAGCCATAAGATAAGAAAGGCCGCTATTCTGATTGTGAATTTTGGCGAGCGCACGTTCTTCATCGCTAGCATAATTACTATCCCAGTCAATCAATCTTGGTGCCATAACTCTATGGTATAGCCATGGTAAAAATATTGCTAAATAAAGCATACTTAAATAACCTTGGGGCAATGTTGGGGCATTAGGATAAGATTTAAGTTCCCAATACTGTAAATGGCTTTTCTCATGATGAGAGGAATGACGTGTTACATTATACAGATAAATGCTGCTAACAGCGCTGTTGGTATTCCATGAGTGGTGGGGTTTGACCGGTTGATTAGGGACCCGCACTAATCCATAATGTTCTGTATAATTAATTACCTCTAATAAACATTTTGAAATCAAAGCACATAGAATAAAGATAAGTATTCCGCTTAGTCCGCCAATAAGATAGGCAATGAATGAAAAAACACCACTCCGCATATACCCGATCAACATTCTATTTTTTAAATTTACAATGGTTTGATGGTTTTTCCTTAAGCGGCTGTTTTCAATGATCCATGCATCTTTTTGCTCTTTTAGGATTGCTCTTAAAATAAAGAAATAAAGATTCTCTCCTCTTTTGGCCGTTGCAGGATCTGATTCCAGACCAACATTTTTATGATGCCCGTATACGTGCTCAATTGCAAAAGCACAATCCCACGAAATCGCTAGGAGCCAGTTTCCCATAAACATATCAAATTTATTTTTAATGCGATGGACCAATTCATGACCTGGAACGGTGCCCATAACACCAATGAATAAACTTGTCAAAGCAACGAGAGATATTGCATCCAATGGATGAGTAGAACGCTTTATGGCCAACAAATCAATACCAGTAATATTTGTAAACCACTGAGCAAGGCCTAGAGAGGGGCTACTGCTGAGGACAAATACAGTCATAAAGGCCAAAAGAAGAATTAAGGGTAGATTGAGGTAGATAGGAAGATTTAATATAAATTGGTTTTGATGGCTTTCTTCCACCAAATCTTCTTTAATTATAATATCACCTAGTATAATGAATAATGAGAACCCAACAAAGAATGCAGTGGGATATAATGAACCTAATGTACAAGTATATAAAGCCAATACTAGTGTTAAGGGTGATATGTAATATTTAAGGTATCGCATTTTTGTAAAGTTAGCCATTATTCTACTAAAAAATGGCCATTGTGACAAGAAATGGTTTTGCTATTTATCTGAGATATTTAAACATAGTTTATATCGAAAAAGTTTACTCATAGATTTATAATTTTTTCAATAGGTGGAAAGAAAAGTTAAACATCTGTAGCTTTAGAGCATAGATTCATTTAATTAATAGAGTTTATATGGCTATAGCAATTTTCTTTACAGGGCACTGGTTCTCATCTCTGTTCTCTCAAACTTTTTTTCTACACCGTTATAGTGCTCACCATATGTTTGAAATGAATAAATTCTGGGAACGATTTTTTCATATTTTTACTTTCATTTCACAAGGATCATCCTACCTTAATGCAAGGGCATATGCAATTCTTCATAGATTACACCATGCCCACAGTGATACGAAGAATGATCCTCATTCCCCGGTATTTTACAAATCGGTATTTGGTATGATGTGGCGGACAAAAAAAATCTATAGCGACTTAGTTAATGACCGTATAAAAGTAAAAGAAAAATTATTAAATAATATTCCCAATTGGCGAGGATTAGAAAAGATAGCAGACAATTGGATTACGCGCATTTGCTGGGGATTTTTCTATGTTTTATTCTATATATTATTTTCCCCATCCTGGTGGCTTTTGCTTCTTCTCCCAGTCCATTTTTTTATGGGGCCGATTCATGGTGCCATTGTTAATTGGTGCGGACACAAATATGGATACCAAAATTTTAAGAATACAAAAGACAAATCACGGAATACACTCCCTTTTGATTTTTTAACCCTAGGTGAACTGTTTCAGAATAACCATCACCATTTCCCCAACCGACTAAATTTTGGCGTTAAGAAATGGGAATTCGACCCTATTTATCCCATTATTAAAATGATGGATAAACTGTCTATTGTAAAGATCGTGAAGGATAAGAAGAATCATTTTGTTGGTAAGGTAAAAGCACTAAATTCGTCGTCGGGATCGTAGCAACTAATAGGGATTTATTCATGGAAATTTTATATTTTTTGATAGGGTGGGCTTTATCATTATTAGGCTTATTTGCCATACATAAACTCATAATAGTAGCAGAAAAGAATGAAGGCTGATAGATAAACTATTCTAAAATGGTATAAGCCCCGCATAATTGCGGGGTTTTTTATGTAATTGAAGAAATAGGACTGAACTTTAAACTCAAGATTACTAATTCAGCATGGAAAACAATAAAGATATAACAATTTATACAACCAATTGGTGTTCGTATTGCAATGCAGCAAAACGGTTTTTAAATGAAAAGGGCTGGTCTTACCAAGAAATCAATATTGAGGAAAAAGGATGGGATCGGTCTAAACTATTAGAAGTAGGTAAGTCCATGACAGTACCGCAGATTACCATAGATGGTGAAGCTATTGGTGGGTATGACGAATTAATAAAAATCTATGGTTGATCATCATACATTAGATAAGAATTAATACCATGAATCATTTTTTGAATTATGTTCCTCCCATGGGGATATACGAAACTTTGTATGCATTTCAGGATGTGTTTGGTACACCTATGGGAGAGGTAGGAACCCATCCTTGGAGTCAAGGGTTTCCACTCACAACACAGATTCCTGGAGGACCGAAGATACCAAAACAGGTTGATATAAGTTCTTACGACCTTATGTATCCAAAAGCATGGGGGCAGCCCCAATTACGTGAAACGATTTCCGCCTATTATAATCAATATCATGGGGCAAATATCAATGCTGAAAATGTTATGGTGTTTGCCGGTGGTCGCCCAGGTCTGGTGGCGATATTATTATTCTTAGAGTCCGACATTACTGTAAGAATTGCTTCGACTGAATACACTCCTTACTACGACATGCTTCGCCTTCTGAAACTAGACTATGAGTTGGTAAATAGTAATGAAGAAAATCAATTCTCACCCTCGGTCACGAATTATTTAAGTACTGATCAAGCTAATCGAAAATTAATCCTACTTAGTAACCCTTGCAATCCAACAGGGGTTACAAAATCCGGAGAATCTCTAGAGGAGCTTGTACTTAGTTCCACATCAGGGCAAAATGGTTTATTGATAGATGAAGCCTATGAAATGTTTCATAAACCACCGGTAAGCGCCCTTCGTTATATGAATAATATTAATGATTCAAACCTGTTTGTTAGTGGCGCAGCAACAAAAGGACTTCAGGCCCCTGGTATCCGCATTGGATGGGTAATCGCTGCAAAAAAGAATATTGAAATCCTCGGAAATTTTTCATCATTTGGTATGGGAGGCGTATCTAGACCATCTCAGCTATATGCAATGAAATTATTTGATAAGGAACGAATTAATTTAGCTCAGCAGGCTATACCGGAATATTATGCTAATCAACGAAATCGGTATGGTAAGGCTTTTGATAAGCTTGGTTTAAAATTATATTCTGGAA
>PAIR01000045.1 GCA_002704905.1 Fidelibacterota bacterium | reverse complement strand
CCATTCCCTTCATTTATAGAGACCATTCCCTTGCCCTTTTTGGTTAAGACATGAAGCAAAACGGGCGTTTTCAAGTCTTTAACCCTTTCAAGAATTGGAATCAATTCTTTCAAATTATGGCCAGCGACAGGGCCAAAATAACGGAAACCCAATTCTTCGAAAAGCATACCAGGAACTAAAAGGGATTTTAAACTATCTTCAATACGATGGAGTAAAATACGAACTGTCTTTTTCCCTAGTGATAATTTCCCTGATAATTTCCATATTTGCTCTCTAATCCGGTTATAGGAAGGATTAGTCGCAATTTTTGTTAAATAGGTATTTAGGGCACCCACATTTGGACTAATAGACATTTCATTATCATTTAGTATTACCAGCATTGGTGTACGTAAATGGCCCGCATTATTTAATGCTTCAAAAGCCAACCCACCTGTCATGGATCCATCACCAATAACAGATACAACTCGATAATTTTTTCCCGTTTGTTTTCTGGCTTCTGCAATGCCTGTGGCAGCTGAAATTGAAGTGGATGCATGACCCGCACCAAAAGTATCATATTCACTTTCAGATCGTTTTAAAAAACCGCTTAACCCATTTAGTTGACGAATTGTTGAAAATGAATCAAAACGTCCTGTCAAAAGTTTGTGGGCATAACCTTGATGTCCCACNTCCCAAATAATCTTATCATCTGGCGTATCAAAGACCTTATGTAGGGCAACAGTCAGTTCTATCACGCCAAGAGTTGGAGCCAAATGACCACCCACCTGNCTTACGACATCGATCGTATGATAACGCAGNTCATCAGCNAACTGGCATAGTTCCTCTATGGAATAATCTTTTATATCCGCCGGTGATTTGATATTAGGAAGCAGGTTAAGCTGCATGAATCTTTTCAAATTGTTGTTTAAAAATAAAATTGTGAAAAATGGTAATACCATTTAATTCTGGATGAAATGTCATTCCCAAATGATGGCCCTGTTTTACAATAACGGGTTCCCCATTATATTCACTTAGGACTTCGATAAATTTATTTACACTGGAAATTTTAGGGGCACGAATAAATGTGGCGTCCACATGTTCCAGATTACCATTTAAGGACACAGTTAGTTGATCTGTAAATGAATGNATNTGNCGACCATATGCATTCCGATCCACTTTTACATTAAGGATTCCCAGGGGCTTTATTCGAGAATCAGCAACAGTTTCAGCCATCATTATCAGTCCAGCACATGTACCTAAAATTGGTTTTTTTTTTCGCAAAAATCTGTATAGGTTTATAAAAACCCGCACGACACATAAGGTCNGTCATAGTTGTTGATTCTCCNCCAGGNATTACGAGNCCATCAATTAATTTTAATTCNTCAGGATATCGAATTTCAATTGCTTGAATTTTTAGCATCTCCAAAATCTGGATATGCTTTGCATAATCCCCTTGAAGTGCTAGGACNCCAATCATCATGATCTTGGATAGCGTCCTTTACCTACCANCCTCTTTCCTGAAGGCGTTCACCTTCAGGAATCTCAGCCATATCAAGNCCTTTCATTGCCGACTGAAGTCCAGTCGAAATTTCTACAAGCTTGGCNGGGTCTTTATAGTAAGTAACNGCATCCACTATTGCTTTGGCTCTAGGTGCNGGATCGTCACTCATAAAAATGCCNGAACCGACAAATACTGTTTCTGCGCCCAATTGCATCATNAGGGATGCATCCGCTGGAGTTGCAACTCCACCCGCAGCAAAGTTCGGAACGGGAAGCTTACCAAGCTTAGATACTTGCTGTATCAAGGTAAAAGGAGCACCCATACTTTTGGAGACAGCCATGAGTTCATCCTGATCCATAATGGTTAATTTTTTAATATCACTTTGCACTTGACGCATGTGGCGTACTGCTTCAACAATATTTCCACTTCCAGCTTCACCCTTGGTGCGGATCATAGCAGCACCTTCACCGATACGGCGCAGGGCTTCACCTAGATTACGGCANCCACAAACAAATGGCACTTTAAAATCATGTTTCCAAATGTGATTATGTTCATCAGCTGGTGTGAGCACCTCGCTTTCATCCACAAAATCTACTTCTAATGCTTCAAGAATNTGAGCTTCAGCAAAATGACCTATCCGGACTTTTGCCATAACCGGTATAGAAACAGTTGCCTGGATATCTTTGATCATTTGGGGGTCGCTGGCACGCGCAATGCCACCTTCTTCGCGAATCAAGGCAGGAATCCGCTCTAAAGCCATTACCGCTACTGCACCCGAATCTTCAGCTATTTTTGACTGTTCGGCATTCATCACATCCATAATTACGCCGCCTTTTAACATTTCAGCTAAACCAACTTTTATTTCAAATGAGCCTTTATNAGCCATAAACGATCTCCTTTGTAACTTCNCCAATTTCTTTAATTTTTATTATTACATCATGAATAATATTATCCGGTGTACTTGCTCCGGCAGATACACCCACAGTTTCTACACCTTCTAGCCATTTTGGTTCAATTTCTTCTGCACAAGTGACCTGATATGAATTTTTATTACGATCTTTTGCCAAAGCGGTCAACCGCTTTGAATTAGCACTGCTAAAGGAACCTATAACCACCATAACGTCACATTGTTTTGCTAATTCTTTGATCTGAGTTTGATTTCGCTTTGTAGGAAAACAAATTGTGTTAACGAACCTAAGATCAAATACTTTAGTCATAATAATATTGATAATTTCCTGCACATTTTCAATGGTCTGTGTAGATTGGCTCACTACTCCTGCGCGTTTGGTCTTTTTTAGTGCTTTAGCTTCTTTTGGTGATGCCACAATAATTGGATTATTTACTTGACTAGCTATACCGACCACCTCATCGTGACCATGGTCTCCCACAATAATTATTTTACGTCCTTCCTTCTCTAGTTTTTTCACTTCCTCATGAATTTCCCATACCAATGGACATGTAGCATCTACAATATTCATATCTTTTGTTTTCGCATCATCCCAGGTATTTACAGTGGTTCCATGGGCACGGAATAAAATAGGCTTTCCATCAGGTACATCATCTATTGAAGCCACTACTCTCGCTCCTGCTTTATCCAGATCATTTACTACATTTTCATTGTGGACGATATGGCCCAGCATATATACATCATCATGTTTTTCAGCTGTATTGTAAGCCATGTCCACTGCATCTCGGACTCCAAAACAATAGCCTGCATCTTTTGCCAAAAGAATTTTCATGAATTAGCACCATTTTGTTCAGCTAGAGATGCTCGGGTCTTGGATAATACTTTTGGTAATACTTCGGCTAAAGTGCCGGTAGTGATTGCCCCTGCTGCAAATTTATGTCCACCACCTCCCATGGATTTTGCAATACCATTAATTACATATTTACCTTTGGATCGAAAATTAATTCGATAGGTTTCATTGCCATTTTCAAAAACCATCAAAGCCACTTCGACACCTCGAATTGTACGGACAAAATCCGTGAATCCATCTACATCTTTTTTGACAGCATTGGCCTTATCCATCATAGCCTGATCAATTATAAACCATGCTAATTCACCATTCTCGTCATAATCTAAATTATTCAATATGCCAGCCAATAATTCCACTTGTGCTGGTGATCTGTTTTCATAAACAGTCTGGTAAATTTTGGATGTATTTACACCGGTTGCGATACATTCAATAGCTATTTGATGACATTTCTCATTCGTATTGCTGTAACAGAATGAACCTGTATCAGTCATAACAGCAGTGTAAATGCCTTCAGCCATTGGAAGAGTTAAAGACACATCGACTGCACTTAAAAAGTCATAAACCATTTCACCCGTAGCAGCAGCGTTCATATCAATATAATTTTCTGCAAATCGATGATCTCTCAAATCTGGATGATGATCAATATTTATAACATGAATATTATTAGAAGCTAATTTTTCACCGATTGTTCTGAGTCTTTGATAATCGCCCACATCAAATATCAGTGCTAGATCAGCACTGCTAATCCAATCATCATGGGTTTCTGCCTTATAAGTCTCAATTATACCACCTGAATTAAGGAATTCATATTCAAANGGTAATTCAGAAATATTAATAAGTCGACAGTCTTTACCTATATGTTTCAANTGATGAAACATTGCTTGAGCGCTACCTAGNCCATCNCCATCNGGATTTTCATGGGTNGACAACAATATTTTNGTCGCACCATTAATAGTTTTATGTAATGATTTCCAGTCTAACATGATATGAAGAGGACTTTGAATTTAGTGACATTTACTAGATTTTATCTAGCTATCGATTGACAATTAATTCATATAATTATCTAACCCANAGCGTCTCATTNNCGCCTTGGATTTGGTTGGTATATCGTACTAATACAAATAAAAAATCACTGAGTCGATTCAAATATGGTAACCAGTTCTTTTTATTATCTCCAGCTTTTACTAGAGAGATGCAAGATCGTTCTGCCCTCCTGCAAACCGCTCGTGAGACATGAATCCTTGCACAAAATTCATCTCCCCCTGGTAAAATAAATTCTTCTAGAGGCGGTAAGGTCTCATTCATTTTATTAATAATTTTCTCAAGATCTATAACTCGGTCATCATTTANAAGTNAAATATCAGANCCAGGCATGGAAGCTTCACCACCAATATTGAATAAATCTTGTTGTATNTCCTGGATTTGTTNTCTCACACCATCAGATTTNCATGCTGTAATAGCCAANCCTAAATGTGAATTCAATTCATCCAANTCTCCNAANAAAACAATANTNGGATGATCTTTTGAAATTCTTGANCCATCTCCTAGGCCTGTTTCGCCTTGATCGCCCGTTTTAGTGGTAACTTTTGATATACGCATAGATTAAAAGAAAATAATACTAACTAAAATGAATAGTGGAGTCAAAATTGGTACTGACCACTTAAAAAAATATCCAAAAAATGAAGGCATTTCTATACCCGAAGATTCTGAAATTGATTTAACCATAAAGTTAGGTGCATTTCCGATATANGTATTGGCTCCCATGAATACGGCTCCAGNTGAAATGGCTAATAAAGTTTGGCTTAAGTCTCCCATGAGTAATGATGGATCACCACCTGCCGTATTAAAAAATACTAAATATGTGGGTGCATTATCCAAAAAACTGGACAGAATACCAGTTGCCCAGAAATACATATAGTTAATTGGTCCTGCATCGTTTGAAACTGAATTAATGATAATTCCCAATGACCCATCGGTTCCAGATTTCAAAATAGCAATCGCAGGTATAATGGTAACAAAAATACCTGCAAATAATTTGGCCACTTCAATAATTGGAAACGAGGTATATTCGTTAGCCTTTCGTATTTGAATGGGTGTCAATTTTAGGCTGACAATAGTTAGCCCCAATAAAATAAAATCACGGACTACATTCTGTAACTCCAAATGAACATAGTAAATGTCAAATTGAATATGAGGTTTCCAAAATCCGCTCAATAATACTCCTCCAATAACACCTCCTAATAATATCAAATTAAAAGATCCTTTCAATCTAATAGGTTCATACACTTCTTGTATGGGGAGAGCTTCTTCTCGATTATAAAAATAAGTGTCCAATGCAAAAAATATGGCCAAAAGGCATATCACCATAAAAAGCATTGGTAAAAACATGGCAGTTGTGGTCCAAAAAAAGTTAACACCTTTCAAAAAACCAAGAAACAATGGCGGATCTCCTAAAGGCGTTAATGAACCTCCAATATTTGCAACAAGAAAAATGAAGAATACAATAATGTGAACTTTTTTCTGTCTATCCTTATTTGCGCGAATTAAGGGTCGGATTAGGAGCATGGATGCTCCAGTAGTCCCCATCCAACTAGCTAAAATTGTACCAATAAGAATCAATACAGTATTAACAATTGGTTTGCCCACCAACGATCCTGTAAGCTGAACACCACCAGAAATAGTGAATAAGGCTAAGAGCAAAATAATGAAAGGAATGTATTCCAGTAATCCCACATGTAAGAGTTCATAAAGTGTAATGGAGAATCCTACCTTAAATATAAAAGGGCCAATAAATAGTAGAGCCCAGAATGCAGATATTTTTCCAAAATGATGATGCCAAAAATTGGGCGCTAAAAGAGGAAACACAGCAATAGAAAGGAGAATCCCTGCAAACGGAAGGACCCAATAGATCGATAGATCAGCCCCATTCAAATGTGGAATAGCAATATTGGTATCTCCGCCAGCCCATGCCATATTTGTTAAGATGATTAATAAAAATATATATTTTTGCATAAGAAACGTTATTAATTATTATCAATAAGTACTGAAATTAAATGGTTCAGTTTAACCTTCCTAATTTTTGATAAGGGTTTTAATCGATTATTTTTTTGTAATTTTATCAATGGAATTATTCTTTTCTATTATCATTATAGGCATTGCCATCATAGGCATGTCTGTTGGAATAATTTTTAACAGAAAACCACTACAAGGTTCATGTGGAGGTATTGCCAGCGATTGTGTTTGTCTAAAAGGTGGTATCTGTGATGATCCGTCGCAAAAACCAATAATTCCAAAAGATTAATTTGCAATTGGCATTCCTGAAGAAATGATAGATTTAAACCTTTTATCATTTTCAATTATAATCCATAATGCTTCAAATCCTTTCAATGATTCAACTAAGGTCAGGCCATCTTCAAGTGACATCACATTCAAGGCCGTGGCCAAAGCATCTGCATCTAAACAATTGGGACCAGTTACAGTTATAGATGAAATTATTGATTGAGTGGCCTGACCAGTTTGAGGATCAATTATATGAGAATATTTGAAACCATCATATTCAAAAAAGTTGCGATAATTTCCTGAAGTAGCCATTGCTTGATCTTTAAGTGATGCTACAGCATAGATATCTTCACCTGGCTGTAATCCTGGTGTAGGTCTATCGATACCTATCTTCCAGCTCTTTCCTCTATTATTCTTACCGGATACTCGAACCTCACCACCAATTTCAACCATAAATTGAGTGAATCCATTACTCTTCAAATATTTATATAGTTGATCCACACCCCAACCCTTAGCGATAGAATTCACATCTATCATCTGTCCTCTCTTAGTCTTTACTAAATTTAATCCATTTAATTTTAACTTATCAAAACCAACCTTTTCCATCTCCATAATTATATCTAAATCTGTAGGAGGTTCCCATATATCTTTATACTCACGATCATTTTTTCCTCTTCGCCATACCAGCACGGCTGGAAATATAGTAATATCAATTGCACCAGATGTTAACTCACTCCAATGAATAGATCTATTAATTACATTAGCAAAACCTGGAGAAATATTAATGGCTGCATTNTTTTGCATTTGATTAAATAAAGATATCTCACTATTAATTTTATAAGTAGACATTTGATCATCTATTGAGATAAAAATTGAATCAAGACCAGACTGTATTAAAGATCGATTAATATTAGATGATTTCCCCGATACAAGTCTTATAGAGTAAGTGGTTCCCCAAGTATTTCCAGTAAAATCAACCACAGGATCTTTACGATCGCACCCAGTAAAATNAAATAGAAATAAAAAGCCCAACAATAGCTGGGCTTTGAGATTATTTACTAATAAAAACAATTTAGCCAAAACTATCGTAAGCAATCATTTCTCTTTCAACACCTAAGTCATAGAGCATCTTATCACAAGCATCTATCATCATGGGCGGTCCACACATATAATACTCAACTTCAGTGGGATCATAATGATCCTTAAGATAGCTTTCAAAAGCTACATTATGAATAAATCCAGTTTGGCCACTCCAATCATCTTCAGGCATTGGTTCTGACAATCCAACAACATACTTAAAATTAGTATGTTCTTTTTCGAGTTTTAAAAAATCTTCATGATAAAACATTTCACGAGCTGAACGTGCACCATAGAAAAATGTAATTTTTCTTTTTGATTTTTGTGTGTCTAACAAATCAAACAAATGGCTACGCATAGGTGCCATACCGGCACCACCACCTAGATATACCATTTCACGATCTGTATTTTTTGCAAAAAATTCACCAAATGGTCCAGAGATAGTNACCTTATCACCAGATTTTAGATTAAATATATATGATGAAGCAATCCCTGGAGGTACATCATTCCAAAGCGCCGGTGGTGGCGTTGAAATACGCACATTTAGCATTATAATATCCCCCTCTGCCGGGTGATTTGCCATAGAATAGGCTCTAAAACAATCTTCATCATTGATCGCACTTATATCCCAAACTTTAAATTTATCCCAATCAGGATGGTATTCTTCTTCAATATCAAAATCTTTGAAGCTCATTTTTTCGTATTCAGGAATATCGATTTGGATATATCCTCCAGCAGTAAAGTCTAATTTTTCTCCTTGGGGCAATTCTAAAACTAATTCTTTTATAAAGGTCGCTACACTTTTATTAGACCTAACAATACATTCCCATTTTNTAATGTTAAAAATTTCGTCTGGNACATGAATATTCATATCTTCTTTTATCTTAACTTGGCAAGCTAAACGCCAATTATCTTTTGCCTCNTTTCGATTAATATGNCCCGTTTCTGTAGGNAAAATTTCTCCACCACCTTCAATCACTTGGCATTTACANAAAGCACAAGTTCCTCCCCCTCCACAGGCAGATGGCAAGAAAATGCTTTTACCTGCCAAAGCAGATAATAATGTTGACCCCGGCCTTGTAACGATCNATTTATCATCATTACCATTAATCTTAATGGTAACATCTCCTTTAGGAAGNAATCTNGATTCTGCAAAATTAAGAATCAAAACCAGNATCAGGATNACTCCAGTAAATATGGAAACAGTAAGGAAGGTTAAAGTCATTAGAGATCGATTCCTGAGAAGGCCATAAACGCCATAGAGATTAGTCCAGTTAACAGCATGGTAATACCTAGTCCACGCAACTTTATAGGCACATTAGAATACCTCAATCTATAACGGATAGAAGCCATAGANGCAATCGCTAGAAACCATCCCAATCCTGAACCAAATCCAAACACTGTGGATTCAATAAAGGTATAATCTCGCTCTACCAAGAATATTGAACCACCCAAAATTGAACAGTTTACTGCAATCAAGGGTAGAAATATTCCTAAATTAATATAAAGGGTTTGAGAAAATCGATCGATAATCATTTCCACNAATTGAACCAANGCAGCAATCACAGCGATAAAAACGATAACGTCTAAGAAAGATAAGTCCACATCTGGAAATCCCGCCCATTCTAAGGCACCCTTCTTTAGAAAGTAGTGATTTATAGCCCAATTTGCAGGTGCCGTTATAGTTAATACAAATGTAACCGCAAAACCCAAGCCGATTGAAGTATTAACTTTTTTCGAAATGGCCAAAAATGAGCACATGCCCAAAAAATAAGCTAATAGAATATTTTCAACAAAAATTGCTTTTGTGATTAGGCTAATATAATGTTCCATGCCTCAATCCTCTTCAATCTTAGCTGCTATTCTATGGACCCANACAATAAGTCCTAAAATAATAAATGCACCAGGGCTTAATACCATGAGGCCCATATTTTCATAACCGGCTGAATAAAAAGAATCTGGGATAACTTGAAAATTATAAATTGTCCCACTTCCCAATAATTCTCGAAAGAAAGCAACTCCAATAAGAATCATACCGTAACCCAGAGCATTACCCAATCCATCTAAGAATGAACGCCAAGGACCATTCTGCATAGCAAAGGCTTCTGCCCGACCCATAACAATACAATTAGTAATAATCAATGCAACAAATACTGTCAACTGTTTACTCATGTCATACATATATGCTTTTAGGAATTGGTCAGTAAGAATAACTAGAGAAGCAATAATAGAGAGTTGCACAATAATCCGAACTTTTCCAGGAATATAGTTTCGTAAAAGTGAGATTACTGTATTTGAAATAGACATTACCACAACTACGGCCAAGGTCATGACAATTGCAGTATCCATTCTAATCGTAACAGCTAACGCAGAACAGATCCCTAAAACCTGCAATGTGATAGGGTTATTATTCATTAATGGATCGCTGAGAACTGCTTTTGATTTTTTATTTAATAAAGCCATTAAGCACCAGTATTATTACGAACTTGATTAAAAAATAATTCGTAATTTTTTAAATCTTTTAATAAAAAGTTATTCAACCCTTTAACAGTCATCGTTGCACCGGAGATACCATCAACCTGATGGTAGGCATCGACTGAACTTTCATCCACTCCCCCTTTTATAGCTTGAATTCCAATCAAAGCCCCAGATGAATTGATAAATCGTTTACCTTTAAAATTATCTCGGAACCATNATTTTTCAACTTCTCCACCTAGTCCAGGAGTTTCACCATGACTGTAAAATGTTATCCCCTTCGCGGTCATTCCATCTGGTTCAACTGCAAAATACCCAAAGAGAGTTGACCATAATCCTTTACCAGAAATTGGAATAGCATATCCATCCACAGTTCCATTCAAAGTTTTTACAAAAACAGGAAACTTGTTATCTCCTTCGATAATATCATCTGCAGTTTTTCCTTCAACTATATTTCCATCTTTATCAACAACCATACTGGAAATATAATCATCAAAAATAGCTTGTACAATTTCAGGTGTCCACGGTTTTTCTTCAGATGGTGAAAAATCTAAAGATTGGAGAATATTTTTCTTCATGTCAATTTGAGTATTTAACTTTTGTCGATCTTTTAATGCAGAGTTAGCTAAAGACAAAAAGAAGCCAAGTACTATGGTAACGGCCATAGTGAAAACAAGCGTGTAGGCATTACTGCGCATAGCGAACAACTCGTTTCTTAATATTGGACTGGATAACGAACCAATCAATCAAGGATGCAAAAGCATTAACTAATAAAATAGATAGCATAACACCTTCAGGATAAGCTGGATTTATTGAACGAATAATGACCGTTAAAGATCCATATAATATACCATAAACCCATCTACCTTTATTTGTGTGACAACCAGTAACAGGTTCAGTTGCCATAAATGCTGTTCCAAATAAAAAACTACCCATAACTAAATGATAATGAGGAGGAATAGTTAGCATTGAATTAGTAGAAAAAGGTGCCATTAAATTTGTCAATAATGCGGTAGCTACTAGTCCAATAGTTGCTCCAACAATTACACGCCAATTTACAATTTTAATAAAAGAAAGAAATAATGCACCAATTATAATTAATAATTTATTTGTTTCACCTATTGAACCAGGAACCCACCCCCAGAACAAATTCCACCAGGAATAATCAAACTGAGAAAAGTTATCTAAAAGAGTAATTGCATTTTGACCTGTTTCCGATGCTGGCAATGAAAGTGCTGTTGCGCCAGAATATCCATCCGGTCCAAGAACCCACACTTTATCACCTGAAATTCTAGCGGGATAAGTAAAAAATATAAAGGCCCTAGCCATTAAAGCAGGGTTGAAAATATTCATTCCTACTCCACCAAATATTTCTTTCCCAATCACTATGCCAAAAGAAGTCGCAACGGCAATTTGCCATAGTGGAATTCCAGCGGGCATTGTTAAAGGGATCAAGGAGCATGTTACTAAAAATCCTTCACTCACAGGATGTTTTCTTACCACAGCAAAAAGTAATTCCCAGAAAGCACCAGATGCAAAAGTTACAATTATAATAGGGAGGATTTGATTAAATCCAAACCAAAAATTTTCCCAATTTGTTCGTTCTATTGTTAAAGCAATGGCATTTTGATAACCAACATTAATCGCTCCAAAAAAATAGAGAGGAAGAAGTGTCAAAACCACAAGAATCATTATGCGTTTGGTATCAATGCTATCACGAACGTGTGGACCAGATTCTGTCACTTCATCAGTGCTAAAAAGAATGGTATCAGTTGCTTCAAAGATTGGATAAAATTTTTCTAGAAATCCACCTTCTTCAAATTTATCTCGATGTTTATCCAGTATTTTTCGGAGGGTTAACAACATTTAACTTTCTTTCTCCATTAAATCCAATCCTCGACTAATTGTTGCACCTAAATCAATTTTACTGGGACATGCAAAAGAGCATAAGGCAAAATCTTCTTCATCGCACTCCATTATACCCAATTGCTCCATCTCTTCAATATCTTCAACTAAGATAGCTCGATAAAGAGAGTTTGGTATAATATCCATAGGCAATACATCCTCCCAAGCATTAATGGGAACCATATAGCGTTCACTGCCATTTTTTAATGTATTAAAATTGTACAGTTTTTTTCCAAAGCCAAGAAAAGCGTTTGTCAAACTATATCTTGTTTTGGATGAACCCAGTT
>PAIR01000044.1 GCA_002704905.1 Fidelibacterota bacterium | reverse complement strand
ATCCATTATAGTGATAGGGGTTATACCCATAATTATAAGGATTCATATAGCCGTAAAATGGATTGAATCTATTCTGCATCATCGAGTAACCCAGAGGCATTCCACCTTCGTTCTGAGCATACATATCTAAACTCGGTCTAATTGGAGCGCGGGAATAAGTTTCAAAAAATTGTCCATCTTCTTGCTCAATTTCCGGTTCAGGATAGAACATAGCAAGTTGGGTAAAGCATCCCTGGATGACCAGAGATGAAACCAAACTGACACCAATGAATAAAGTTCTCAGTTTCATAGTCAAAGATTTTACATAATAATTAGAAAATAAGCAAATTTGTGCCAATTACTTTATTACTCCCGCCAAATCGAGCATAAAGGCGTATTCCAATGCTACTTCTCGATACCGACGGAACCGACCTGATTTTCCACCATGACCCGCATCCATATTCATATGGAGATAAAGGTCATTCTCTCCTTGCCAGTGATCTCTCAATTTGGCCACATATTTTAATGGCTCCCAATACTGCACTTGAGAATCAAAAAAACCTGAAGTGACCAGCATATTGGGATAAGTTCGATCAATCACCTGATCATAAGGCGAATATGATAGCATATAATCATAATATTCTTTCTCAGCGGGATTCCCCCACTCATCCCATTCATTTGAGGTCAATGGAATAGAAGGATCAAGCATGGTCGTGATAACATCTACAAATGGGACTGCTGCAATTGCGCCTTTCCACATTTCCGGAGCCATATTAACAACTGCACCAATTAAAAGGCCTCCTGCGCTCCCTCCTTCAGCAAAAAGATGTTCGCTATCAGTAATGCCTTCTTTAATTAAATATTTACCTGCAACAATAAAATCCGTAAAAGTATTCTTCTTATTTAACATTTTTCCATCATCATATGATTGACGCCCATAAATCTGACTTCCACGAACATGTGCAATAGCATAGATAAACCCTCGATCTAATAAACTTAATCGAGTAGAACTAAAATAGGGGTCTCTAGTTGACCCGTAGGAACCATAAGCATAAAGTAGCAAATTTTGCGGGTTATCTGGCGTACTTGAGTCACCATTTTCATTATATTTAAAAGTTGGTTCTTTTTTTAAATCTTTTTTATATACTAATGAAATTGGTACTGGTTTACCATCTTGCGCAATTGCATATCTCCGTTCTGCATGATAATTACCCTTATCATATCCCCCTACCACTTCCTGCTGTTTCATAACCGTCAGTTCACCCGTATCCATATTATAATCGAAGGTGGATCGAGGGGTCACCATGGATGTATAACTATACCGTAAAATATTTGTGTTGAATTCCTCATTCACAGAGATGCCCGCCGTGTAGGTCTCCTCACCAAAATTAATATATTCATCTTTGCTGGATTTCTGATGGATTACCCGCAAGCCGCGAAGGCCGTCCTTTCGTTCATTTAAAACAATGTGGTCTTTAAATATTTCCATCCCAAGTAGGTGCACATCACTCCGATGAGCGATCACCTCCTTCCAATTGGCCATATCTGTGGCATTTTCTGATGTCTCCATGAGACGGTTATTCTTGGCCTTCCAATTGGTGATGATATAAAATTTATCCTGATAATGATCGATGCTATATTCGTGTTCTGTACCTCTGGACGAGAAGTTTTGAAAATCACCGTCCGGGTTATTGGCAGATAAAATATGATAATCACTCACAAGGGTGCTGCTATTATAAATGATGATGAATTCCCCGGACTTGGAACGGTAAACACCATTGTAAAATGATTCGTTTTTTTCTTCGTATACCAATTCATCTTTGGAAGAATCTGTTCCCATTTTATGTCGCCAAATCTTTTCGGAGAGCAAAGTCACTCCATTTTTGGATGTATAAAAAACAGTCTTGTTATCATTGGCCCATGCCACACTTCCCGTCGCATTGGGAATGGTCTGTTCCAACACCTCACCCGTGAGTAAATTCTTAAAATAGATGGTGTAAATCCTGCGGCTTACTAAGTCAACACCATAAGACATCCATTGGTTATCAGGACTTACATCCATACCCCCGACAGCAAAATAATCATGGCCTTCAGCTAAGACATTTTCATCCAACAAGATTTCTTCGGCACCATCCAATGATCTTTTTTTCCGATAGTGAATAGCATATTCTTTCCCCTTTTCGTAACGGGTATAATAGAAGTAACCATTATCCAAATAAGGCACAGACTCATCATTCTTTTTGATTCTGCCCACAATTTCATTGAAAAGGTCATCCTGGAATTTATTGGTATGTTTTAATTGCTGTTCGGTATAATGATTTTCTGCATCAATATAATCCACCACTTCCTGGGTGTGAGAATCATATTGTTCAGCGGATTTTTGTTCATCCGTGAGGCGCATCCAATAATAATCATCGACACGGGTATGACCGTGTTCGGTCATTTTATGNGGTTTTTTGGTAACGTCTGGTGGTATTGTGTTTTGCATACAGGCACTCAATAATAAGNTGGATATTAAGAATAGTTTTTTCATGTTTTCTTTCCNGAGTTTGAATATTTTTTTGGGGTTATAGTCTTCGTCCAATCCAGAGCCAAATACTACCTAGAATCAAGCCNAGNCCTTCTCGCTGATGTTCCCACATAGAAACCATACGGACATCCACTTCTTGGGGCATAATATTGTTCAATATACCTGTCGCTATTAGTGCACCCAGAACGAAAAGAACAACCGCGAATTGGTTTAAATAGATTTGATCTACTTTCCGTAAGAGAGGCAACAGGGGCACGGCCACATAAATGGGCACCCAGATAAAGCCATCGGGGTCATTTAAATTGACCGCTGCAAAGGTAACGAACATGAGGGAAATGGTCCAGAAGATAATCCGGTTCACCTTTATCGACCTATCAATCCACCAGGATAAGCCACCATACTTTCATGGCCATCCACACCAACGGCAGCAATGCCAAATAAATAGTTATCAATAACAATTCCTTTTAAGGTATGTTTGGTTACATCGGCACCAACCAATTTAAAATACTGCCACGTGGATGCAGTGGTATCCCGCCAATAGAGTTTGTAACCAGTCGCACCATCGACTTTATCCCATGATAAAACAGTGGACGGNTTNACCACACCACCAATTTTTACATTTTTTGGTTTAGGCGGTGCCATGGCCAACGTGACCAAAGATGCCGCATTCACGGCAGTCAGTTTGGCACAGTAATCAAAATTCACACCTTCGATCACATCCCCATATTGAATACCATTTTCTGTCCGGATATCCTGGTGCTGTCTATTATAATTCTCGTGGGCTTCCATAATACGCACGCCGGGGAACCCTGNTTCATTGAATGGCCGGTGGTGGCCGCCGCGGCCAAAGCGATCCAATCGGTAGATCAGCATGGGATTCATCTCAGGAAGATATATGTTTGTTGCGGCATAAACATGACGCGCCAACTGGCGGGATTCTCCATCATTTTCACCNCCGTAAAATCGTTTTTGCTTCAACTGTTTTTCTGTCTCTAATATTGAGTAGGGTTCAGAAAAAATACGGAATGTGCGATTATCAATAACACCATCCACCCCTTCAATATTNCCGATCATATCATTGTTCAAAATACCGATGATCTCCCAGCCTTCTTTTTTTGCTTTTTCCGCCAAAAACCTTCCACCAAACAATCCTTGNTCTTCTCCGGAAAGTCCCGCCAAAATGATGCTGGAGTGAAAATCATGTTTCGATAACACTCGTGCNAGTTCGATAGCTCCCGCCATTCCAGANGCATTGTCATTGGCTCCGGGGGAATTGCCTATTCCATCNAATGGGTCAGATATTCTGGAATCAATATCACCGCTCATGATCNCATATCTATTGGGATATTTTGTTCCACGTTTCACCGCGTAAATATTGACGATCCATGTATCTTTTTTAATACGTGATTTAGGATCCCCTTTAGCTAAAGACCATTGTTCTTCGACTTCCAAGCATCCACCGCAATTTATTGAAATTTTTTCAAATTCTTTTTTGATCCAACGCCGGGCAGCTCCGATGCCTCTTGTATTTGAAACAGTNTCTGATAATGAATGGCGCGTACCAAAATTAGCCAGTTTAGTCACGTATGTTTCCAACTGGTCCTTGCTAATATCATCTAATATTTTATACACACTATGATTAACTGTTAGGGATTGCGCCGACAACAGCAAAAGTCCTGAAAAATAAACAATTATCATTCGTCTCATCATGGCTGGNTCCTTATCCAATGTTATGCATGGTTTTATTCGAAATAATGTTAAATCCTGTGCTTTCTGAACAGGTTTTCNCAACCATTGATTTGGCTACCGTTTTGCTGTGTATCGCCCGGAAAGAACNGGGTGTCATCCAAGATGTTGATTTTGCCACACCCATTGCGATCTTTTCTNTCAATCGGAATTCATTTCGATCACCCAATAATAATGAAGGCTGAAAAATGAGTGTTGAATTTAAACCTAAGGATTNCAGATTTGATTCAAGTTCACCTTTTATCCGGTTGTAAAATATTTTGGAGTTGGCGTTTGAGCCGGCGGCAGTAACNATACTGAAAACAGANGCATTCCATTTTTTTGCTGCACCGGCAAAAGCNAATGGATAATCATGATCGACTTTTCGGAAATTTGATTTGCTCCCCGCCGTTTTGATAGTGGTGCCTAAACAACAATATAAATGATCCACGGGAAATAAATTCTCCCACGGAGGCATATCAAAATTGATCACTTTTTCATTTAATTTTTCATGGTCAATTAATAATGACCTTCGAACAGGCGTAATTATCTTGTTATANATGTCTGAAGCCAAACATAATTGTAACACTTCAGNTCCAATTAAACCGGAAGCGCCCAAGACTAAAGCTGATTTTTGACCCATTATTGTCCTACTTGTATTTTATAGATTTGTCCCCCCTTACCAACTGAAAATCCTATTCGGGATCTTTTGGCAAAAGCCACAGCGGTCAAGTCATTCACTTCCCAATAATGGGGATGCCAGTTCATTCCATTATCAGTTGACAAATCAAACCCTGATGGNCCAACTGCAAAAAACACATTGCCNCGGTAATGGGCCACGCACTCACGATACTCGTGTGTTTGTTTTTCTGGAAGATGCCAGGTAATGCCCCCATCATGAGTATAGGCCATGGTATTTTGAATGGATTGATTCGTGTAATCTCCACCTACAGCGATGCCTACCTTTTTATTTTTAAAGGCCACAGAATAAATGCCTGTACTCTGACCCCCATGAACCACCGGCGTTTCAGCTGCAGTCCAATTCAATCCCCCATCGTTACTTTTGAATACGCGAGATTTTAGACCGCCCATCCCAAGCCAAACGGTCTTTCGACCCTCTACCGGGATGCCTGTACCACTAGCGGCGAAGCCAAATTCAAGCTCCAGTTTTTTCGGCATACCCTCTGTCGGTAGATCATACCAAGATTCACCACCATCGTCCGTACGAATCAACAAGTGTTGTCCTTCCACCGGATCGCTGAATGCAATACCATTATTTCGATTCCAAAATGACATCCCATCAAAAAAGATACCTTCTCGATCATCAAAGTAGACTAACTCCCAATTTTTACCTCCATCAGTAGTTTTGTAAAACTGTGCGGGAGAATCAATGCCCATTACAATTGCAGTATTTCTATCAAATCCTTCTATGTCTCTGAAATCAGTTTTTCCACTATTTGGAACTGATACATCATCCCAAGTCCTTCCTCCATTAATCGTTTTTAATACTGTGCCCATTTGACCGCTAACCCAAACTGTTTTGTGATTAACAACAGACAATCCACGGAAGGAAGACTTTACACCACTCTCAAGTTTTTCTAAAGATAGTGTTTGGGAAAAAACCAAAGTAAACGAGACAAAAGATGTGAGAAGAAATTTCATGAGTTAGTCAGGCATAGTCATAATAACTCCCATAAGGTCTATTCCATACCAGAGATTTGCAATCCTGAGATTCTCATTAGGTGCATGCTGATTATTATCATGATTTGCTACGGGGATAATAATAGCCGGCTTTTTTAAATAATCCGTAAATAAATATAATGGTAGTGAGCCTCCAAGTGCTGGCATAAGTATAAGATTATCACCTACAAATTCTCTTACCGCATCAATAATGGCTTTGGCATTGGGTTCTTCCATGGATGTTCGTGAAGCAATATAGCCAGACCCTCGTCGATCCACTTTGGCGATCTTGGGATACTTACGTCGGGTTGCCATATCCGGATCTTCATATACAATATGAAAACCCTGATTCTGGATATGAGACTCTACCAAATCCAACATATTTTCAGGATCGTTACCTTTTACTAGTCTAACACCGATAGCTGCTTTAGCGAAGTTCGGAATTACATTCCGTGCTTTCTTACCCACGTTTCCACTTGCCAGTCCTTTTATTGTCAAAGAAGGAAGAAGCAAACGTTCATTAATAGATCGGCCTCCCCCCTCAGTATAAACCAAGCCAAGTTCTTTTTTGAGTTGTCTATCCACATCAGGAATTTTACTTAATTCTAGTCGTTCAAATTCGGAAAGTGGCTCTACTGTGTCATAAAATTTATCCACCAAAACTTTTCCATTTTCATCTTTCATAGAAGCAATAAGATGGGCCATAGTTTGCCCTGGTACTGGAGCCCAGTTTCCATAATGGCCACTGTGTAAAGACCGTGTCGCACCATAAATAGTTACTTCCATTCCTGTTACACCTCGAACGCCAAAAACTAGTTGAGGTTGCCGACTCTGATGCATGGGGCCATCGCAGAACAGCCAGATATCAATATCATTAAGAAGATCATTATGCTTTGAAAGATGTGCTTTTAGATTAGTTGATCCTGCTTCTTCCTCTCCCTCAAAAAANAGTTTAATATTAGATGTTAACTTTATCTTGGATGATTGCAAAGCTTCAACCGCATTCAGAATTGTTATAATAGGTGCTTTGTCATCTCCAGCAGATCGGGCATAAAGTCGCCATTCCGAATTAATCTTGGTTCGCTTTTTTGGAAAGGATATTGGCTTACCACCCGCATCCATGGCCCCATCATAAAGTGTTGGCTCAAATGGCCCATGTTTCCATTGGGTTTCATCCACTGGCTGTCCATCATAATGAACGTAAAAACAAAGCGTCCGTTTTGCACCGGGAGTTTTCAACTCGCCATATACAATAGGATTGGCCCCATTGGCTTCCAAAAGCTGCATATCAAAACCGCGCTTTTGAAACAGATTGCTAATATATTCCGCATTTTTACGAATGTTGATTCTTTCCGATGCTACATTTGGCATGGAAAGCAGTTGGGCAAAATCTTTAATGATGGTATGGCCATTTTCTCTTACCCAATTCTGTGTTACCTTTACGGATTGTGGCACATTAGGAGAAAAACCTAAACTGAGTATGGGTAGCATCAATATTATTTTTTTAATCACTTAACCACCTTTGATAATTAATAATAAATGAGAAATCTCGTTTATTTTTATTCAATACTCTATTTAGCTCCAAGAATATTGGTTACACTGTTAATTTTGGCTGCTGCCCGATCCAATGCTTTGGCTACCTCATCAATATATATGTGTACTTCATCCCAGTTCCGTTCTTCCAACCCTTCACGAATTCCAGGTAAGGTCTTCACACCATATCCAGTATAAAAGCCTGGAGCATAAATCATATTTTTGAACCATTCACGTCGAGGCAATCCTTCCGCTCGAGTCATCGCCTGCTCCACATCTTTTAATAGTTTATTAATTTCTGATTTATGTTCTGCAGAGAGAGACCCTTTTACTAGACTGGAGAGTGTCTTTTCATAATTCCATGCACTCACTTTTAGACGATCAAAAGCCGCATCTAATGGACTGAAGTCAAAGTCTGGAACTGCATCTAATCTTTTTGGTGGGAGATAGGTTTTTTTCGGATTCCCAGCAATAGTAAATGCATTTTGATCGAGTAATTTATTTCGCAGTTCAGTCTTCTTGGCTACTTCTTCTGCTAACTTTTTATTACTCTCAATAAATGTACCAATATTTTCAACCATATTTGTAAATCGAAATGGTAGAATATCTGCTTCAGAAAGGCGAAGCACCAAGCGTCCATTCACTTTAGCCAGGGTAGTTCCATACTTAAAGTCTCCATCGCTGAAACGTTTATAATGATCATAGGAATCAAAAATTGAATGGTAGGAGCCTCCACCACTTTCACCTCCAAAACCCACATTCAAAGCAGGTACGCCTGCATGATGTATAAAGGCTGTATAATCTGATCCAGATCCTAATGGATAAATCCTAAGATCATCACGTTCTGCATCTTTATTGCCACTCACTCTCAGTCTTGCTCGGTTACGATCCTGTAGGGACACATCTTGTACAGGGTCCAATACCTCTGATGCCACTTCGTTTACAAATTTCTCCAATGAATGGGAACCACCCACGCCAAGAAATCCAACCCCTGTACCATCTGTATTGATGTAAGCTATCATCTTATCCTGAATTTCATCTCGATGGTATTCCACCCATTCAGTGGATGCTAGTAAAGCAGGCTCCTCTGCATCCCAACCTGCATAAATCAATGTCCGTTTTGGGCGCCATCCTGTTTTTAATAGATTTCCAATGGATCTTGCTTCTTCCATTAAAGAAACCATACCGCTTATAGGATCTGCTGCTCCCTGAGCCCATCCATCGTGGTGATTTCCACGCATGATCCATTCGTCTGGATAAACGGAACCAGTAAGGCGACCAACAGGATTATAGGCTGTACGTAATGCCCATTCAAATTCAAGGTGTAAATTCACTTTTGCTGGACCTGGACCCACATGATAAGTGATGGGTAGACCACCTTTCCAATTATTTGGAGCAACGGGACCACCAAGGGCCTTTAATAATGGTAATGCGTCTGCGTAAGATATGGGCATAACAGGAATCTTCATGATCGTAGGTGCCTCTTCAACAGAAAGCCGTTCAACATCTTTTTTGGCCCCGTACCCTGGCGTCAATGGATCTCCAGGATACATCGGCATATCCAGGACTGAGCCACGTTGAATACCATGTTCCATCCTGTATGGGCCTATAGGATATACATCACCCCGTACGTAGCCATCATCTTTGGGATCTGAATAAATAATACAACCAATGGCACCATGTTCATAGGCCACTTTTGGTTTGATACCTCGCCATGATCCACCATATCTGGCAAGTACAATTTTACCTTTTACATCAATACCAAGACGAGCTAATTCTTCATAATCTCCAGGTATACCATAATTAACATAGACAAGCTCTGCCGTTACATTGCCATCGGCAGAAAATGCATTATACCCTGGTAATAGATCTTTCGTAATCCCCGAAGTGGCATCTTCTTTCAACGCCGGTTCTTTCAATTGTAAAGAAACTTTGTTTGGTTCAACCAATTCCAGTTTCATTATTTTTGGAAATGGCATCATTACTTCGAATGTTTCAATCTCTGTTTCAAATCCCCAGGATTTAAAATGCTTGGCAATATACTCCGCATTTTGTTTGCTCCANGGNGANCCNACATGGTGAGGTTTGGATGACATATGCTTCATCCAGTCATTNAAATTTTGNGGATTGAGTTCAGCGTCAAACGCAGATTCTAGTTTTGTTTGATCATCTCGATCAAGTGACACATCAAAGGTAGAAACTAAATTTACCTCTGGATCACTGGTGCTTATTGCCGGTGATTGGCCACAGCCATTTATAAAACTTATAATTATTATTAGAATATATCTTATTTTCATTATCGACCTCCTCAAATCGAATTGTTTACGGGGGT
>PAIR01000043.1 GCA_002704905.1 Fidelibacterota bacterium | reverse complement strand
TTTATATCTACCTTAGTTACTTTTGGATCCTTTTTTGCAATTCGATATATCCATCCAAATTTTGCTTATCTTACCATTATATCTGGGGTCCTTATGTATCTTTCATATTATATAATGGCATTGATTATATTTAAAGAATCAGCACTAAAATAAAGCAAATATATCAATAAATATTTGGCCTCTTTTTCTTATAGGCATATTCTATTTCATTTTATTCCTGGAGAATTCCTAACTGTCTATACTTTTCCTGATATTTATTATATAGCGTTTTATGTCTATCATTCATATCAATTTTCCGTCCTTGAATATAGGCTTGAAGGACATTGGTTCGAATTTCTAATGGATCACCATTAGAAATAAAGAGTGTTGCATCCTTTCCAGATTCAAGAGACCCCACCTTATCATCAATTCCAATTATTTCAGCAACTGATAGGGTGATTGATCTTAAGGCCACATCTCTCGGCAAACCATAAGCAGCAGCCATGGCGGCCTGATTTGGCAGATTCCGAACTTTATATGCAGCGCCAGCAGAGCCAGACGATGCAATACAAAATTTAACGCCTGCTGAATGAAGTAGTGCTGGTCCTTTGTAGGCCTGATCATAATCTTCATATCGATGTGAAGGGAGATTCGTTACATTTTCATAAATAACTGGCACCTTATTTGTAATGAGTAAATCCGTTGTTCGCCATGCGTCTTTACCACCAACAATTATAATCTGGAGATCATGGCGATTGGCCCAGTGCACCGCTGCCTCGATCTGTCTTACCTCATTGGCGTGGACATAAATAGGCAATTTTCTTTGGACATAAGGGATGAGGCTTTCAAGTCTCAAGTCTTCATCATGATATTCTTCTGCCTCAAGGGATTGAGTTTTACGAAGTCGGGCATAGGCACGGCCTGAAAGAATCATATCATCTAAGCTCTTTAACGATTTTTTTCGTTGTTCGATTTGACGTTTAGAAGACATAGGGAATCTGCCACGAGTTCGAATCCCCATGTTAGGCCAATTAACATGGAGACCGCTGGGATGAACTATAGTTGCATTTTCCCAGGTCCAACCATCCATCATCATGATAGAAGATTGTCCAGAAACTAAACCAGATCCAGGTGCAACGTTGGCAATNAGNACACCATTTGATCGAGTAGTNGGAATAATTTCAGAATCTGGATTATAAGCCACGTTTGCTCGAACATTTGGATTGAATGNACCTCGTTCAGAATGATCATTAGTTACNGCNACTGCGCTAATCTCTNTTAGTCCAATNCCTGANACAGCAGNAATTAATCCAGGATAAACATGTTTACCTTCCANGTCAATNANCTGGGCNNCTTCNGGNGGAGNAATATTTTCAGCNACACGAGTTATTTTACCTTTTTCAAATAAAATNGCNCCNTTAATCAAACCATTTGATACAGTGTGAATTAAACCATTCTTNAGTAAAATGGGTTGTTTCTGNGGTGGCGCCGGAATTTGNTCATTGGCNCNAATNAATGTTGAGAAGAGNAGTNTTAANATTATNNGNTTCATTTTTCTTCTCCTTCAAATATNTATGACTCAAAAGCGACACAAGAANTAAAGCGATTACCGCTCCGACCTNTTGCTTTNATCTTTTTNCCACCATTGTCCGGTGNCTTCAATATTTTTTGAATAAGATCATTTCTGACTTTTGTATCTCTTTCTCTTAGGAATTTGTCTTGTTCTATTGAAAAGTATTGTTTTCCATCTAGCCAAGTTTGTTCACAGATAGAATAGGTTGATAAAGGATGACCGGACCAGATTACAAAATCGGCATCTTTACCTAATTCTAAAGAACCCACATATTTATTAATTTTAAGCTGTTTGGCAGGATTAATGGTGACGAATTTCAATGCTTCAGCTTCATCCAATCCGCCGTATTTAACAGCTTTAGCTGCCTCAAGATTCATCCGCCTTGCCAATTCATCGCTATCNGAATTAAATGAAACATTTACGCCCACATTTGACATTAGGGTGCCATTATAACCAATTGCGTCAACCACTTCATATTTATAGGCCCACCAATCGGAGAATGTTGATGCACCTGCCCCATGTTCAGCAAGGCGCTCTGCAACCTTATATCCTTCTAATACGTGTTGAAAGGTTGCAATGGTAAAACCAAAATCCTCAGCGATACGTGTAAGCATGAGAATCTCGTCTTGCCGATAAGAGTGAGAGTGAAGGAGGCGGGTACCTTCCATAATTTCAACGAGCGCATCCAATTCTAGATCCTGTCTTGGAGGGATAGAGGATCGTTGCAATCTCACATCTTTNTTATAGGTGTCCCAGGTTTTTTTATAGTCACGAGCTGCAGTGAACGCATCTCGAATAACTTGTTCAACTCCCATTCTCGTTTCNGGATATCGACCGTAAGAGCGTTTTCGTTTTACATTCTCACCTAAGGCAAACTTGATGCCTTGAGGTGCTTTATTGAAAATGAGGTCATNAGAAAAACTACCCCAACGGAGTTTCATTACTACATTTTGTCCTCCAATAGGGTTGGCGGAACCATGTAGCAAATTAATAGTAGTCAAACCACCAGCAAGTGCACGATATATTGCTACATCGTTTGGATCGATAACATCACGCATACGTACCTCAGCGGTCACGTTTTGAAATCCTTCATTGATGGATTCACCGGCCATATGACTATGAGCGTCNATCAAGCCTGGAGTTACATGCTTTCCTTTACCCTCGATAATCAAAGCATTACCGCGCGGGAGTGAAATATTCTTAGCAATCTTTTTCACCTTTCCATCTTGAAATAATATATCCCACTCTTTTAAGACTCCTTNTGGTCCAGATGTCCAGATTGTCGCATCATTTACTAATATGGTTTTTGGACTGGGAACTGCTGAATCTAATCCATAGGCTCCTTCTGGAAAGACCAATGAGAGTTTACTTGCTTTTTCCTTTTTGGATTTCTTTACTTTTTTTTCAAGATTGTCATNAAGTGTGGCTGACCACAAGCCAGTTGAACCATCAGCATAGGTCACTTGACCNGATGCTNTTTGATTGGCGATTGCTCCAAGAAAACGGGTCACNCCTTTTTGTAATAGAGTATCTGCATCAANGGAGAAAGAGACTCNATTTTGATCCAATTGAAATTTTTTCAATTTCAGAGATTTTTCATCTATTTTGAGCTCTCCACTAATATTACGATTATCCTCTCTCATACTTTTATTTGTTTCAAGAATTAGTTTCCAAGTGTTTTCGCCCTCTAATAGATTCCAAATTCCAGCAACTTCCACCAAAGGATCAGGTGCCACATCATATTTGTTACCATCAATCCAGATCGTATTGACTTTGGATTTTTCGTCAAAATAATTGCCATCTGTAATTACTAGATTAGCAATAAAACCAGGGGCCACTTTTCCTAATCTTTTTGATTCACCGAGTTCCTTGGCGGGATTGGTAGTTAGGGCTGCGAGTGCGTCTGATTCAGCAAGCCCACGGTTAACCACACGCGAAAGATTTTTTCTGAAATCAGATTTATTTTTTAATCCGTCACTAGTGAACGCAAACTGGAATCCTGCTGCTGCTAGTTTGGCCGCATTGTCTGGTGCCATATCCCAATGTTTGAGTTGTTCCGTAGAATACTGTAAAGCATTGTAAGGGTCATCAACTTCCGGTTTTGCAGCGAAATTCAGTGGAACAATCATGAAGGACGCAGGCATTTCATCAATTCTTCGATATTCATAGCCATTACCTTTAATCCAAAGGTTTAAGTCAAATTCCTCAGCAATATTTGCTGAACGGTCAATATACACTTCATTATCAGTCCGAAATACAAAAGGGATTTTTTCCTGGCGTGCACTCTTTAAAGACGCAAGAGACCTGTCGGATTGAATCGGCTCATTTCCATCTGGATATTTGGTAAGAATAGTCTGNCTTTTTCCATACCAATCTGCATCCAAGAAGCCTTGTCGAATG
Organism: Fidelibacterota bacterium; assembly: GCA_002704905.1. Classification (GTDB taxonomy): domain Bacteria; phylum Fidelibacterota; class Marinisomatia; order Marinisomatales; family TCS55; genus TCS55. Next base: position 6,324 of record PAIR01000043.1, on the reverse strand, counting down.
AAAGCAATTACACCTAATAGAGAAGTAGGGTACTCATTGCTTCCCCACCCGCCAGCGGTATATTCAACCACCTGGGCTACATTATCAGAAAGCACTTTCGGTGTTTGGCCCAATTGAACCAAGCCGGAACTACCTTGAAAAATTCCCCCCTTTGGCGTCACATGTGCTGTAGTAAATCCAAGGCTACGAAGTTCTATAAGACTTTTTTCCTTAAGGTTAAAATGATCTGCGCCTTTGAGGTATGCTCGCATATTTGAATTCCAATGCGCNTGAAGAGATGTATCTTTTTTAACAGTTTTTACATCTAGCCAGCTTTCAATAAAACCGGCATAAATGTGNTTGCCATCCATATCTAAAATGGTGGCCTGTTTCGGGATTTTTACATTGCCCCCTACATTGATAATCATACCATCACGGATAACAACCGTTCCGTTTTCTATAGTTTTACCCGGTGCAGAATGGACAATTGCGTTGGTCAGCGCCCACGCCCGGGGCGGATTTCTATGTAGTTCTTTTGCTGGTCCAACCTGTGCAGAAAGGCTACAAATAGCCCATAGTAAAAGAATTATTATTTTTTTCATAAATCTCCTCAGAAATTGGGTCCACGTAGATGTGTAGACGTAATTTTTTTCGTTAAGTATTTGTAGGCATCATCAACAGAATCACAAAAATGGAACAGGTCTAGGTCAGATCGAGAGATCACACCCTTTTCTACAAGAAATTCCCAATTCACAACATTATTCCAAAAGTGACTATCGAAAAGAACGATGGGAATTTGTTTGCGTAGTTTTTTTGTCTGGATAAGGGTAAGAGCCTCCATTACTTCATCCAATGTACCAAAGCCACCAGGCCAAACTACCATGGCTTTTGCTAGATAGAGAAACCAAAACTTTCGCATAAAAAAGTAATGGAAGTTTATCTCTAAATCATCAGAGATCCATTCATTACCAGACTGTTCGAACGGAAGGGAAATAGATAAACCAACCGCCAACCCTTTAGCTTCTGTTGCACCGCGATTCGCTGCTTCCATAATTCCTGGTCCACCGCCGGAAGTAATAATAAACCTTTTTTTCTTATGTTTGAGCTGTTTGCTCCATTTGGTCATTTTAAATGATAATTTTCGAGCCGCTTCGTAATACTGACTCATTTCTAGATCCGTTTTTAATATAGTTTTTTTCTTTTTTGAAATATTTTTTGGCGCATTGGCCAAGGCAGCTTTTGCATCTTCTTCTGATTTCAATCTGGCGGAGCCAAAAAAGACAATAGTATCTTGGATTCTATTGCGCCTAAATCGTTGAAATGGGCCATAATATTCGGATAATAATCGAACAGAACGCCCTTCAGGGCTACCTAAAAATTCCTTATTATAATAAAAACGGTCTTTATTCTCTTTATTCATTATCTACACTCCTAGTGTTTATGCTTTATTCTTTTTATTAATGGAGAAATTAGAAAAGATAATCGGTAAATGTGTTTTAGAATATTGTAAATAATAAATTGATCAATTTTTCTGATCGTTGAAGGATTGGGAACGTTATTGTATTTTATATAGTAATGAATCGATTATTTTGCATCATTATCCTGATTTCTGCCTGTACTCCTAGAATGTCAGACCCCTTTATACCACCCACTACAAAACAACCGACAGATAGGCCCAATTCGCTTTCTGAAAAATTGTTAACAGAATACGATATCTGGGAATTTTTAAAAGAGAATCCCAAGGAATCAGAAGTAATTGAAATGTTAGGCGCTCCTGATTCAGTTTGGGTGAGCGATGAGCAGCCTTATTATGTTCTGTATTATTTTCGTCCAGCATTACAAGATTATAATTCAATTGAATTCAATAAAAAATTTCGGAAGGTCACTGGTTATGAATGGGATGAGCAGTAATCAATGTCCCTTATAGAACGAATTAAATTATTGATTCCTTTTTGGGTTTTTTCTGCATGTTATTTTTTGATCCCTTTTATTCGATCTCCAATTCCGGCACCACAGTTTCTTATTAATATTGATACAGTGATTCCATTTGTTTGGTGGATGATAATCCCTTACTATTTTTATTATATTATATTATTTCTCCCTTTGATGCTTTCGGATAGAACTAAATTAAAATCATTTATTCAAATTGCGACTATTCTTCTTCTTATATCTTATACTGTCTTTATCATATGGCCTATTTCATGCGAAAAGATTTTAGCAACTCGTACTGATAATCCACTTGCTTGGATGCATGGAATGATTACCTTCCCATGGCTATACCAAAATGCGTTTCCATCAATTCATGTTATTATAAGTTGCATGGTTTGTTTANTCCTTGGGTATGAGTTTTCAAGGCAAAGGATTCTTTATTGGGTTGGAGGCGNATCAGTTTTTTTTGCTACATTTTTTATAAAACAACACTTTTTGATCGATNCCNTCGCTGGATTAATCTTGGGCTGCATCGGCTATTNTTTTTGGTTAAAAAAAANTAAGGAANTAATATAATGGGACAAGNATCAACNGTTAAATATCTTGGAGATTTAAGTACAGAAATGGTGCATATAGANTCTGGAGANAGAATCCATACTGACGCGCCAAAAGATAATGCAGGAAAAGGGGAGGGNTTNTCTCCAACAGATTTAGTTGCAACTTCATTAGCCAGTTGTATGATTACCACGATGGGGATTAAAGCTCGGCAACATGAAATTGATTTGGTGGGAACTCATGCAGATGTTGTAAAAGAAATGAGCGCTAACCCTCGCCGTATTTCTGCAATTCGAATTAATATCTATTTTCCCCATAACTATAATAATAAAAATAAAAAAATATTAGAACACATTGCTCATTCGTGTCCAGTTGGCCGAAGCTTACATATCGATATAGAAGAGGATATAACCTTCCATTATCCTGATTAAAAAGATTGGCAGTTGAATTACCAATGACCGGATACTAAGTTTTTACCCCTAATATGACCTCGGAATTCAAATTAGCACCATCNATTCTATCAGCTGATTTTGCTGATNTNCAATCTGCACTTTCCCANTGNGAAGATGGTGGTGCCCATTGGATTCATGTAGATGTGATGGATAATCAATTTGTNCCGAACTTNACAATAGGNCCACCGGTCGTTAAATCACTTCGACCTAAAACNAATAAATTTTTAGATGTNCATATGATGGTGATTGATCCNGAGAGATTGGTGGAAGCNTTNGCTAGAGCTGGAGCAGATTTAATCACTTTTCATATTGAAGCTACTGATGATGCCCAAGCNGTCATNGANATAATCAAAGCCTCTGGNACACAAGTAGGTATATCACTTAAACCTTCTACGCCCTTATCTGANGTNGAACCTTATTATGATCAGATCGATTTAATATTGGTAATGAGTGTGGAACCNGGATTTGGTGGNCAGGGATATATTGATGGCTCTACNGAACGAGTCCNAAAGATCAANCAAAAGTTAACTGAATTNTGTTTGCAAGATCGTGTATTGATTGAAGTNGATGGAGGGATAAAATTGCATAATGCAAAGAAAGTAATTGATGCAGGTGCTAATGTCCTGGTGGCTGGTTCGGCCATATTTGGAACGGATGATCCTGCTCAAACTATTAGAGATTTTTACAATTTATCATCATAGAANACTATGAGAACATACCAAGATATAGATTCTTTTAAGACGTGGACAAAAGAGGAGCAAAACCAATTCGCTTTGGCAGTAACCAAAGGATTGATCATGGACATTGTCCGTAAGGCTAATTCAGGNCATAGTGGCGGCCCAATGTCTTCTGCCGATTTCACCCAGATTTTATTTACAGAATACTTGAATTTTGATCCTAATGATGCGGAGTGGTTCAATCGAGATAGGTTTGTTTTGTCTGCGGGACATGAGTCTGCTTTGATATACGCAATGNTAACCCAGATTGGTTGGATGACTATGGATGATATTAAAAANTTTCGCCAACTCCATAGTAAAACACCAGGCCATCCAGAAGTAGANATCTATGGGGTAGAAGCCACAACAGGTCCTCTGGGNCAAGGGTTTGGCATGGCTGTAGGCATGGCNACAGCAGAGTCCATGCTCCGNNCTCNAATNAGTGAACTGATTGATCATTATACCTATGTGGTTGCTGGAGANGGTGATTTTCANGANCCNATTACTTTAGGCGCAGGGTCCATGGCTGGCCACTGGGGATTATCACGTCTTATTGTTTATTANGATTCTAATAATGCACAAATCTCNGGAAACGTAGATCGGTCTGATTCAACTAATTATGCNCATGTATTTGANGGNTTTGGNTGGCANGTNCAAGAGATNGATGGNCACAANCATGATCAGATAAGGGAGGCTATTGAAAAGGCGCAAGTGGTAGATCGACCNAGTNTNATTATTGGTACCACNATNATGGCGCANGGAACAGCAAATATGGAAGGTGATTANAAAACTCATGGAGCACCTTTANCNCAGGATGAGATTGATGANACCAAANAAAAACTTGGNTTACCCAATGAAACATTTTNTCTACCNAANGAAGTAGTGNNTCATTATCAAAGNCGATTTATNTCATTGAGTCAAAATGTATCCNCATGGAATGAAGNACTAGCAACAGCCTGTAAANAAAAGGATTTCAAATTACTTTGGGATGCAACAGTAATGGGTCAATTGNGNGANATCCANTATCCTGAATTTGATGCTGGAACTTCTTTGGCTACTCGAAAAGCATTNGGAGTAACCTTAGATCAATTTGCAGAACAGGTGCCATCAATCGTAGGTGGCTCTGCTGATTTGGAGCCATCAAACTATACTGGTAATTTTGCAGAAACTTACGGCGATTTTAATAGAGAAAACCGATCGGGAAGAAACCTTGCTTTTGGAGTAAGAGAATTTCCTATGGCAGCAGCGATGAATGGGATTGCCCTCCATGGAGGACTGATCCCATTTGGTGGTACGTTTCTGGTCTTTGCTGATTATGAACGGCCAGCCCTTCGTTTGGGCGCAATTCAAAACTGCCGCGTAATTCACGAATTCACTCATGATTCTTTTTGGGTGGGAGAGGATGGCCCAACGCATCAACCAATTGAGCATGCGATGGCACTGCGGGCTATCCCCAATTTCAATGTATTTCGTCCCGCTGACGCAAAAGAAACTGCAGCCTGCTTTAAGCTTGCTATGGATCAAAAGGAAAACCCGAGTGCTTTGCTCCTCACTAGACAAAGCGTTCTCGTTTTGGAGTTGAATATGAATTCTATTGTTCAAGGTGTATCAAAGGGAGCTTATGTAGTTTTTGAATGTGAAAATCCAGAATTAATTTTTCTAGCTACTGGCTCTGAAGTTGGACTAGCTATAGAAGTAGCTAATGCTATGATTGATAAACGAGTACAGGTGGTTAGCATGCCATGCTGGGAAATTTTTGAGAAACAATCGAATGAGTATAAACAGTCACTAATACCAAATCGTGGTGTTATGAAAATCTCATTAGAAGCTGGTATTACTATGGGTTGGGATAAATATATTGGCCCGAGTGGATTATCAATTGGGCTCAACCATTTTGGAGCTTCAGCTCCAGGGGTGGACTTGGCTAGAGAATTTGGATTTACAGCTGATCAGGTAGAAGCCAAGATTAGGAATCATTTAAAAAAATTAAATTAATACAAAATGAAAATACATCTAGCAACAGATCATGCAGGATTAGATCTTAAAAATACTATTCGTAATTTTTTGATTGAACAAGGACATGAAGTAAAAGATCATGGTTCGCATGAATATGATCCGCATGATGATTATCCCGATTTTATTTTTCCATGTGCAAAAGCTGTAGCAGCAGACATAGAAAGTCGAGGAATTATTCTAGGAGGGTCTGGACAGGGAGAAGCTATGGCTGCAAATCGAGTGAAAGGCGTTCGTGCAGCCGTTTATTATAATGGTCCAGATGAAATTATAAAATTATCTCGACAACATAATAATGCGAATATTTTATCCTTAGGTGCACGCTTTATGACAGAAGATGTGATTTATAAAGTTATCAACTTGTGGTTAGTTGAACCGTTTGGCGGTGGTCGTCACAAACGTAGAATTAAAAAACTAGATCAGTAATCTCTATTTATTTTCTGATTGGATGATTCTATTATAATCATCTTTGGTATTCATATTAGAAAATTCTTTTTCATACTCATCCATGTTCACATAGTTAGTGTTAATTGATTTAAGTAAGGTTTGCATACTTAATTTGCCAGATTTTATTTGATGGGTAATTTTGGATTTTATTTGTTTGTTATAAAAAGCAGAAATAGGTTGAGGTTGGTTGTACACCATAGGGACAATACTATCCGCACTATGTTTTCCAAATG
>PAIR01000042.1 GCA_002704905.1 Fidelibacterota bacterium | reverse complement strand
ATAAGGTGGGTCAGCAAAAATAATATCGTATTCACCACATGTGCCTAGAAATCTGAGTGCATCCTGTCTTACATAATTGAATTTTGTATGGGTAAATAGAGCGCCATTCATTTTAAGTAAGGAGTTCACTCGCAAGCTCGATTCTACAAAAGTAATTGATCCTGCTCCCCTACTCCCAGCTTCAAATCCAATAATTCCAGATCCTGCAAATAAATCTAATACGTGTTTACCTGAGATATCTCCAAGAATATCAAATAGACTTTTTCTAACAAGTGATGTAGTAGGACGATATGGTGAATTCTTAACCGTTTTAACGCGGCGGCCTTTATATTGGCCTGCATGTATCTGCATAGGTTATTCCTGAGATATAGGTTTTGAATTCAGATAAATAGATAAATAGAATACAGCCGACTGATTCAACGATTCAGAATCACCTTTATAAACAAATTTTTCTAAAGCAATATTATTACCACTAACACTAATATGGTTTAATAAGGATTGGATATAATTATCACTACTCACATGAACTATCACTGGAATCTGATATTGGTCTCCCCTTTCAATTGGATCCAAAACTTTTAAAAATGAATTTTGTATATCCTCCAAATATTTCTCGAATGATTCTACAGTTTGGCTATCTTGTACAGGTAAAGGTTCTGCATCATAATATTGAACCAAATAACCCTGTTCAAACAGGTTTTGACCTGCTATTTGTCTTAAGGATATATTTAAGACATCTCCGATAGAATCGATTGGCAAGTCAATTGTTTTATTGCCAAGCAATACCAAGTCCATACTCCCTTCACTCATAGAAAGTAATTTGATTTGATGGCTATCACTAAGTGTTAATGTTTGGAGAGCCGCAGATATTAAGCTTTGAGATTTAAGCGCAAAATTGGGAATACGCTTCTTGGCAATCAGTATAGTATCAGTAAGTGATTTTGGTTCAGGTATTTTAACCTCTGGTATTTTGGGCTCTTTAAACTTTACTTTAGGAATAATATTTTCAAATAACTCTGGCTTTTTGTCATATATCAACATCGTGCCAATAACAGCGAAAAAGAAAAAGTATAAAATGATTTGAAGACCTTTTCCATTTTTTTTCATTTTCTTAGGTCTCTTAACTTTTTTAGCCTTCTTAATTGGTGGTTTTAATGTTTTGGGCTTATTAAGTACTTCTGTTTTATCATATTCAAAAGGTTGTATTCCAGGTTGATCAAAAAAATTAAGTGCCACACCTTTAACTAATCCAGTAGCAATAGCTGTAAAAACATATAGGTCTTCTTCTTTCAGATCTTTAGGTAAAATATTACCTTCCACATTTACTCCTGCCATAGAGATAAATTGTTTTATGCCGTACCCCTTAAAATGGTTTTTACGCTTTTGAGATAATTTTCCAATCGCTATTAGATTTCCTTTAAAAACATCCTTTACATTCGATGATCCATTTGTAGCATGTAATTTCCAGGTATCTTTCAAATAACGAGCAGTACCGTTTTGGAAAATTGATTGAGAATAATGATAATACTGATATCCATTTTTATTAATATAGATTAAGGTAGATTTTTGATCCGGATTTAATCCAAAGAATGTACTTGATTCAGTACCCATCCAAATGGCCTCACCACCCAATTCTCGTACAGCCATCTTGATTGGCTCAGTAAAAACTATTGGAATTCGGATAGCATAAACATGACGTGAAGATTTTTCAAAAGATCGCCCAAAATATTCGTATTTTGAATCACTGGGCCATCTTTGTTGAATGGTCCATCGCGCAAAAGCCCAGCCATCATTATCTGTCATATCCTGGTCATACGACACCAAGGAAGATTGAGAAAATGAATCTGGAATGGTAACATAAACCTGTTCGCCTTCAAAGGAAATATCTTCTCGAACAAGATGTAAACCAGCATTAATTACAGATACGATCTCATTCTCAGCCTCTTTTAGATAGCTTAGTGATCGGGAAAGTCCTTTATACGATACGGATGTAAGAAGAGGCTGTCCATCTTTATTTATCCATTGTGAGCATAAAAGATGAGTATCCGATATCGCAAGATAGATCACTTATAGAATATTACCTATCCCAACTTTTTGTACCATCATCAATAAAGCCATGATTATCTGCTTTGAATGCAAAAATTGTATATCGTTTTCTAACAACCGTTTCTTCAATTGGGCTATCTACACGAACTGCATTCCCTTCATCTGATAGTGATATAAGATAGGGTTTATCAGTAACCGGGCAGAAATACATGACGGAATCAGGCATATATGAATCATAATAGCTTACAACTTCAACTCGTTTAGTTGGAACCTCATCCAGCAATGCAACAAAGTTTGAATCGTCCATAAACATGGTTAACCGTTTCTTTTGAACATATGAAGTATCATTTCGCGATAAGTCTTCAGAATACATAACGATAGTTGCGGTTGTATCAAAAATTGTATCACGACGGGTCATAGGGAAACCAAAGGTAGTATCAAATTCAATATCATACCCTTTGGGAACATTGACCATAAATGATTTATTTCCAAGTGTAATGGATTGTTCTCCAAGATATGTAGAATCTCCTGTCAATGAATCACGGACTGAATTAACTACTTCAGTTGCCCATAGTCCATCAGGATCATATTCACCCGTTATGGATTTATAAAAGTTCTGGACATCGTACATATTTTCCATATGAAAATGGCTTTGATTTTCATACAATTCTTCTTCATCCCAAATAGCCCGAGGCACATATATACTGATAATTAGGAATAAAAAAGAAAACACAATTACCAATTCAAGAATATCGGAATATTTCTTACGTTGATTTGATAGTTCTGATTGATTATAGTCAGACATTAAGATTTAACCTCAGTCTTTAATAAATGTTTTATTTTTNCCAAATGATTAAGGGTTTATTACCCTACNTTCATTAAATCTTCAACCAAATTATAAATCGAAAATCTTCCCGATTTATAATGACTCAACCCATTGTGAAAGTCTATATACAAGAAATTGAAATCAAATTCGGTTTGTAGAAGTCNTGATATTAACACTTTTTACAATTTGATTTATATTCTTTTCACTTCAGTTTTTTCTGATAANAAAAANATTAGTCNAAGTCTACTCTTGTAAATGTAGCTTCAGGCTCTCCATTTAAACTTGATAATTCTTCTAATAATTTCTTCTGTTTCTTAGATAAAGANTTAGGTGTAACTACTTGAACCCTTACTAACTGGTCCCCGCGTGAAGAACCACGCACTTTCGGAAAACCTTTACCCCGCATACGCAATATTTGTCCAGATTGTATACCTGACGGTATTTTAAGTTTAGCTTTTCCTTCNAGNGTAGGNACTTCTAANGAAACACCCAANGCAGCTTGTTGGATTTGAATTTTAGCTTCAGTTATNACNTCATCNCTATTTCGAGTAAAAACAGGATGNTCTTTTTCTTCAAAAAATATAATCAAGTCTCCTGATTCATATCCNTTTGGNCCTTTATTNCCTTGNCCNTTTAAAGTCATATAATTTCCTTCNGCTACACCGGNNGGNACCTTTACTTTAATCTCAACTGATTTTTTCTGAATANCATTTCCACNACAGGTGCGGCANGGATTTTCAATCATTTCCCCAGANCCATTACANACAGGACATTCACGNACTGTTACNGATTGACCAAAAAANGANTGAGACATTTGTCGNATCTGTCCAGANCCACTACACTGACGGCATGATGTTGGCATAGTACCAGATTGAGCACCACTGCCCTTACATGTTTCGCAAGTTTCATGGCGTTTGATTTTAATTGTCTTATCAGTNCCTTTAACAATATCCGTATATTCTAATTCAAGACTNACTTTTAGGTCGCGTGCTTTTTTTACCTGGCGCCNTCTTCCACCACCACTACCAAAAATNCCACCAAAAGGATCAAAGTCTCCTCCAAAAATATCACCAAAACTGCTNAAAATATCCTCCATTGACATAGCACCATGAAATCCACCACGACCAGNTGCATCACCCATACCAACACCAGCATGACCAAATTGGTCATACTGACGTCTTTTTTGATCATCCGATAAAACAGAGTAGGCTTCTGCTGCTTCCTTAAATTTTTGTTCAGCTTCCTTATCTCCAGGATTTTTATCTGGATGATACTTCATAGCGATTTTACGATATGACTTTTTTATTTCGTTGGCAGATGAGNTTTTTTCAACACCTATTATATCATATAGATCTCTCATGCTGGAGTTTGGTTTACAACCACTTTAGCATGACGAATAACACGGTCTTTATAACGATATCCCTTTTCAAATACTTCCAATATTTCATTTTCAGCTTTTCCATCTTCTGAGCGTGTCATAAGAGCATCATGGAGTTCAGGGTCTAGAACCTCACCAGGATTAGTAAAAGACTTTATATCAATTTCATCAAATTGTTTGTTAATCTTATTAAGAATCAATTCGATACCNTCATGTAGCTTTTCTTTATTCATTTTACCTTTATCAGCAGATGCCTTCTCTAAGCGATCAAGATCATCCAATACAGTAATAAACCGCTTGATTACAGATTCACCNTCATATTTTAATAGATCTACAGTATCTCTTTCTTTTCGACGACGGTAATTATCNAACTCGGCTTTCAAACGTAAATATTTGTCTTTTTGAANATCTACCTCTGATTTCATCGATTTAATCTCATCTTTTAGTTTCAANGTNGGTGACTTTTTAGGTGGTTTTTTCTTTGCAGATTCTTTAGTNNATTTATCTTTAAATGGCACTTTNTATTATCTCCGTAAATTTATCTAGAATGGAATGCATTGACATGTAAGAAATTCGTTTTGGGCCTAATACACCTATCCGTCCTTTTATCATGCCACTTTCAAAATGGGTGGTAATTATAGCACATTCATCNAATCGTTCATCCCCATTCTCTTTACCAATTAATGTGGATTCTGAATGGAAAGTGAAATTATCTTTAAAATATTTGTTTAGGAATGATTTATCCAANGCAGGTAATANACGTTGNAAACTAGATAGATNTTGAAATTCTGGCTGGATAAGTAATANATCTGNAGATGAAGTGTAAATTGATTTATTTCTATCGATAGTAAAATAATCTGACCGTTCATTAACTAAAATCTGTACCAATTCATGAGCAAATATTTCTGTATCTTTCAATCTATAAATGATTGAGTTTTGAATTTCTTTTAAAGAAAGNCCTANAAGACGATCTTTTAATAATTGTGTGGTCTTTNTAATCAGCTTTGAATCAATAACTATATCAAGGTTTAAAACAATGGATTTGACAATCCCTGTATCCAATGCTAGTACGAGCATCACGCGATCACCTTGTATCGAAACCAATTCAATATCCGTAAGAATACTTTTCTGATATCCTGANATNGTNACAACGCTAAACATGTGACTTACTCTAGATAACATAAGTGCTGTGGCATTCAAAAGTTCATCAACATTATTAGATATTGTTAAGAGTTCATTCTCAATATCTTTTGTAACTGATTTATCCAAAGAACGAATCGATTTAATCGAATTTACATAAAAGCGATATCCTAAATCTGTAGGAACTCGACCACCAGATGTATGAAGGTGAGTAAGAAATCCTTTCTCCTCAAGTAAGGCCATTCCATTTCGGATTGTCGCAGATGAAACATTCAGATTGCAATTCATTTCTAAATAACTTGAGGAAATTGGCGTACCATTTTCAATGTAACCTTCGATAACCGCCGTGAGAATGGCAACTTCTCTATCAGTCATATTTTGAATATTTTGTAGTGACATAAGTTGAAAAATTAGATGATTTAAAATTCACTAGTCAAGGAAGTAATCTTTTGAAAACTACTTTAAAAATCGCGATATAGCTCGACTACTTCCAATGAAACTGATAAGAATACCAATTAAACCTAAAAGAGAAACAAGGAATAATGCATTGTACTCAAGTTGAATCTCGGCAACTGAATATATTATTTTTGATCCAAAGTTCAAGCCGCTAATAAGTAACAAAGATGCCAAGGCTGCTCCTATCAATCCGTGAAATACGCCTTCAATTATAAAAGGTGCTTTTACAAAAACGTTAGTAGCACCTATCAAATGAAGTGACTGAATCAATTCTTTTTTAGCATAAATAGACAGACGAACCGTATTGGAAATTATAAACACTGAAACCACCAGTACTAATATTAATAAACCGGTCATTAATTTAACAAATTTTTCATAATAGGATTCGATCCGAGAAATTAACCTTCCTTGATAGCTCACTTCATCCACTTCAGGAAATTTTTTCAGCTGATTAATTATTGGCCTTATATTTAATCTATTCGCTTGTTTTTTTACCACATTCAAGACGCAACTTGCTGGTAACGGGTTATAACCTAAAATCTCCAATATATCTTCACCAAATTGAGATTTGAATATCTTTTCTGCATCCCCTTTGGTAATAATAGTTATTGAACGAACTCCACGTATCAATTTGAATTCTTTAATTATTTCGCCTAAGCGCTTATCAGAAACATCCTTTTTAAAAAATACTTCAATCTTATACTTATCTCTCAAATATTCGATCACTTTATTTGTATTTTCGCTTGCGATAATTAATGACCCAGCCACTATTAAGGTTAAAAATGTAGAGAAAATAGCTGTAAAAGCTGTAAGTTTATGTCGCCACAGATTCTTCAGACCCTCTGAGAATAAAAATATTATTTTATCCATCAAGATTTCCTAATAATTCCATTTTGAATCTCAATAATGCGATGACCACGCCCTTTGATCAAATTATAATTATGAGAAGCCATCAGAATCGCTGTTCCTTCTCTGTTAACTTCCTCTAATAATTTAATTAATTCAAATGATGTAACTGGNTCCAAATTTCCAGTCGGTTCATCAGCTAGAATAATATCNGGATCTTTTACCAAGGCNCGTGCCACACAAGCACGNTGCTGTTCACCTCCAGATAATTCTTCCGGAAAATGTTCCTCTTTACCAACTAAACCAATTTCCTCTAAAGATTCTGTGACACGATCGATAATTTCATCCTTTTCAAATCCTATAACGTGAAGTGGTAAAGCGATATTTTCAAACAAATTGCGATCATTCAGTAAATGATAATTTTGGAAGACCATTCCTATTTTTCGCCGTAGATATGGAATCTTCCTGGGTTTAATCTTATTGGAATTATATTTATCAATTTTCACTTTTCCTACTTGCGGCATTAGCTCCATATATGCCAATCGAAGCAGTGTCGTTTTACCAGAACCTGTTGGTCCAATGAGGAACACATATTCATCATCTTCCAGGGATAGGTTCACATTTGACACACCGCCTCCTTTTTTGTAGGAATAGGAAACGTTATCAAACTGAATCATAGCATTAATCTAATCTGAAATGATCGAGGTTAAAACAGCATATAAATAAAAAATAAGTATCCGGCAATTAGTGTAGCTGAAGTGACTTTACTAATAGGTTGGGGTAATTTGCCAATAAAAATCATAGAAATAGCGTATGCCACCATAAAGACTACTTCTTTTTTCATGATATGAGGAGGTGAATCTAGAGGTTGAATAATAGATGCGATTCCTAAAACAGAAAGAATATTAAAAATATTAGAGCCGATAATATTACCTACAGAAATTGCACTTTCACGACGAAATGCTGCNATAACTGACGTNGCCAGTTCTGGTACTGATGTACCAAAAGCTACTACACTCATTCCAATCACAACTTCAGANANACCAAGATAACGNGCTAGGAATATAGCTCCNTCTACAAAAAGGTCTGCACCATAGGCCAATAAAATAATTCCTCCAACAACATAAGCAATTAACTTTNCTATTTTTCCNTTAATAATNNGCTCTGATTCNTTATTATCAAATGNTGGACTTTTAATACAAANAAGAATGTAAAATATGAGACTAATAAAAAAGATANCTCCTTCAAATTGGCTTATACGNCCATCAAAAGCAAAAAGAATAAATANAGCACAGGTTCCCAGATATATCAGTAAATCTCTTTTTAAATGGTCGTAATTAATTATAATAGGAAAGATTAGNGNNCTNAGACCTAAGACCAAACCAACATTTGCAACATTAGAACCAACCACGTTNCCTACGGCAATGGCAGAGCTACCTTCCANNGCAGCAATAATACTTACAATCAATTCTGGTANTGATGTNCCAAATGCAACTACNGTGAGNCCAATAACTAGTGAAGAAATCCCCAGGCGTTTAGAAATATTGGCAGCACCTTTAACGATCCACTCTGCNCCATAGTAAAGCATAGTAGATCCTATAATGAGATAAATAATATTTATCAGCATNAGGCTTAATATATTTTATGTTTGTTAATAAACTCCCAAACAGGNTGGGTAACCATGTAACGAATAGTTTTATCATCAACCCATCTCTCTCGTATCTGAGTAGATGATATTTCAATTCTAGGAATATTAGCAAATTGAATTTTTGCCAGTATCCAGTTTGGAATATCACTNGGTCTAAAACCAGGACGTATTGCAACAATCAAACGACATTCTTCAAGAATCTCCTTGGGATTTTTCCAAGTATGAAATTGCTTTAGTGAATCACTTCCAATGAGGTAGTACAAGTCCTTTGTTTCAATCTNTACTTCTTTTTTATATAAACGAATTGAATCCAATGAATAAGAAATTCCACCGCGTTTGATGTCAATATCAGAAATAAAAAAATTGGGATTATCTTTTGTTGCAATTTTTAGCATTTCTATTCGTAAATCAACTGAAGATATTTTACTTTCCCTTTTATGAGGAGGGATATTAGCAGGAACAAAAACAATTTGATCAAAGTGCTCTGCTTCAAAAATAGTTTGGGCTACAATTAAGTGTCCAAAATGTGGNGGATCGAATGTACCACTAAAAAGACAGGTTTTCATTGTAGTTCAATTCTGTCAAATACACGCTTTTGCACAAACCACTGNTCCACTAGATCATCCATCTTGATTTTTTCTATATCANNTCGTTTTTCATTGTAATAGGTACGAGCTTCATCAAAATCACTACGGTAAATATGGCAAGCNATAGTTTTCATATGGGCCAATTCAATAAAATCTGTATCATAATACAATTTAATAACCTGCTTAAACGCAAGAAT
Source organism: Fidelibacterota bacterium (assembly GCA_002704905.1). GTDB lineage: Bacteria > Fidelibacterota > Marinisomatia > Marinisomatales > TCS55 > TCS55. The sequence goes on along the minus strand of PAIR01000042.1, from coordinate 4,977 downwards.
TGCTGCACTATATTCTTCCATNTTCATATACAGCACACCAGANTCATAGGCTTTTTGAGATAACTTTTCTCGTAAGATAAGAATATCTTCCTGTGCTTTCAATCGATTGTCCGAGTTAGGATAATCATCAATGAATTCTTGTAACTTCTCTAGTGCTTTTTCACTGTAGGTCTGATCATTAAAAAATTTTGGAGACATTATCAAATATGCCTGGCAGATACGGTATCTAGTTCGCTCNANATAAGGNCTAAATGGCATTCGCCGGATTAATCGATCATACTCAGCAATCGCTAGCAGATATTCTTTAGTTAAATAATGTGATTCTCCTAAAAAAAATAAAGCATCATCTCCTAGTTCTGTGTGCGAAGCACCAATTACTACGGTGTTAAAATGGTTTTGAGCCCTGATATATTTTTTTTTAGATAAAGCCTTTTTACCCTTTTCAAATTCTAATTCATAATCAATATTCTGAATACCTTTTTTTCCCGCACATCCAGTAATTATCAAAAAAGTGCATAAAAGTATGGTGACTACAATTCGCATTAAAATATTTCTTTCCATAAAATTTTGAGCAGTGAATTTACCACGCATATGTGATTTGCACACCTCCTACTCCCCACTTACTTAACGGATCGTAATTCAAACCAAACTTGGGTAGGTTTTTATCTTTTTTGTTCGCAGTGTAAGCAGCTTCTAATGCACTAGCTAAATGATTAAACATCACTGCCGAAACGGAATACTTTGAATAATGTTTCAAAATATTGCTATCATGTCTAAGACTCCTATAATGATTTTTCTGTTCAGTAAGAATAATTGATTCTACGTTTCCTTTTTTTATTGTGTACCAACTTCCCTCACTGTCAAAAGGATCATCATATACATCATCCCACCCACCAACGAACTGATCATATTTTCCAATATTCTCATAAAAATTCCTGTCACGAATCACAGTAATCTCTGTCCACGTGTAAGATTTTATTAAATCCGTTAACTTGTCTGAAAAATAATAATTCCCATTTATTTTCAAACCCAGTTTATGAGTCCCTATTATAGTATTATACCAACTATCAGGAAAGATCTTTTGCGTATTCTTATACCATCTCTCAAGTGTCCAGTGTTTATCTCCAAAAGCTTCAAAATCGCGACGGATTCTTTCTGCTTTATTTTCAAAATTTACTGCCGAGATAATACCTAGAGTTTCAACACCAGCAAAGATAATCGCCTTCCACCAATTATCTTTATTATGAAACTGCCCCCATCCAGGAATCAATAATGATTTAAACATTGCTTTTGCCGGTAATGGGATACTTACTGAATCTCTTTGAACGGTGTAATTATTTAAATCATAAGGATTGAATTGTGCTAGTCCAATAGATAGAAGAATGTTAAATAATAATATTTTCCTCATACTAGAATCCAAATAATACGGATAAGTAGAAACGATTCTCACCACCGTATGTAATAGGCTTACCATCGCCAATGTCCATTTCAAATTTATCTAACCCACGATGAATTTCTAAACCAATGGATGTTGGATAATTATAAAAAGAATTTCCTGCCAGTCTAAATTCCAACCCTGTAGATCTTTTGGAATCAAATTTTGATAAATTTTTGTTCCATGCATCACCTATTTGTCCAAGAAAACCCACAGTAACATTCTGCAATGTAAACCATCCAACAGGAATATGTTTTTCTCTAAATATTGGAATTCGTAATCCTACTTCCCCAATAACCATATTAGTTCCTTCAAGCGCATAAAATGGATATCCTTTCAGACCAGGTATTCCGCCAGCAAAAAAGTGAAAGAATGAATCGGCTTTAGTATTTGATATCCATCCAGTCTTACCACCAAGTGAAATTGTCCAACGATTACTTCTAGGAATCTCCCATAAATAAACACCATTAATTTCTGTTCGGAGCAAATTATGATTATTGAAATTTGAAATAAGTGTCCCTGATTCGGATAAATCCAAATCATCAATAAATTGATTCCATTCCTTAGTTAACTTTAAATNTANTTTATACCCTACAGGATTGATATTTTGATCAATCCGACGTTTGAATTGACTTAGTCCCCATTTCAATCCAAGCTTTTTTCCACGGAAATAATCATATCCAAAACCCGTTTGGATTTCCGGTTTTCCTAAAACCTGCTCCTTAATAGATGCCCGGTATTGCGACCAACCACTGTACAATTCAAATTCGGTTCCATAGAANGGAATATTAACTCCTCCTCTAAACTCAATAAGGCGAAACTTAAGATTGTTATCCAAATTATAGACTGAATACATAGTTCTTTCATCAATATTTCTGGTAAAGTAAAACATTTCCATAAAAAGAGTTGGATAAAGGTGTCTGTANTCAAAAAGAAAAAATAGGTCCAAGTCTTTTGATCGATTGATAGATGCACCACCNGTGACGGCGACTTTATCTAATATTTCTGACGAATAAAAATAAATACCNGGTTTAAAAGTTCTATAGTCTATTGTCATACGAGGCATTGCAAACATAGGTGGAAAATGATCCTCATATTTCGNTGATTTGCTTTTAATTATATTTTTTATGGGTTTTGATAAATTCTTATTTCGNTGAAAGTATTGGGGNGAATANCCAACTTGCGCATCATCTATAAAGGTAANTGAATCAAGCAAAGAAATNTTGTAGCGTCCATTNTCNAACAATGAAAAAACTACTTTTCCGTTTTCATGTATATCTGCCATGAATGCACCACCAGGAACGTTAGTTAAGTAGCCCTGAGTATCTCTTCCAATGAAATAAAGATTAAATATCCCTGANCGATCATCACTATAAACCATCCCATTATANGAGAAATCACTCTGNCGTTTATCCCAAAGANGATTTTCTAANACNACCCCTGATGTGCTATCAGNTAAACTNAAATAATAGATATTACGGAAATGATTTATCGTAATATCATAAATGAGACGTTCATTTGATTCATCGTAGCTTAATCCACTTATAATTTCTTTATTTGAAAAGTTTGTTAATTTTTCTGTAGTCTTTAAGTCAAGATTAATCTTGTAAATATTTTGAGTGCCATCATAAGTTGACAAATAAAACAATGCATTACCTTTTGAAGTATAAACTGGTGAAAATGCACGCTGATTTCTTGTAATCTGCCACTCCTTTTTCAATTCTAAGTCGTATTCATATAGATCATAATACTTTGACCCTTCCTTATTAGGGCGTTTTGGTTTTTTTGAATAATATAACTTATTGTTATTCCATGTTGGTTTAGAATAGACACCCTTAACAATCTTTTTAGAAGATTGTTTTTTTATATCATAAATAAACAAATCCATGTTGCCAAAATAATCATGATCCTGATTAGAAATGTAGGCAATCTTACTACCATCTTGATTCCAAGTTGGGTATAGATTAGCTATCCCCTCCTCATGAATTACTCTTCCTCTATATTTATTCTCAAGTACTGTATGAGTTAAAGTTTGGTACCTGGACTCAAGTACATTTACAAAATCATTATAAATTTTAATTCCACTTGTTCCCGTTGCTTCTTTGATAGCTTTATTAATGGAATAATTCGTTGGTTTACTTAAAGATTCCATTATTTTTTTCAAAACATCAGGCCCGTACTTAACTACCAAATACCGTGTTAAAGCAAACCCATTGTTATAAACAGACTCGTTCCCAATACCACTTTTCCCAAATGTATTCATTTCTCTCCAATTAAGCATTTTATCACTTAAAACTCTGTCACGAAGAATCATATCTCTTATACTGTCCCAATTATCCCAATCTGCACCTGGATACATATATTGTGCTGCCCCTTCTGCAAGCCAAGGAGGGACCACTGTTCCTGGAATTGGATAGCTTACCAATGTGTTAGGATAACCATAGAGTACATCTGGACGTTTCTCTACCTCATATCCAATCCATTGAAAATATCCACCCGGGATGGACTTTCCAAATTTTTGCGCACTCCCAATAGATACAATATGAGTAAACTCGTGTGTAATCACATTTTGAAGCCAACGGTGAGATCCACGGAGTTCAAAGTCTAATGGACTAGTCCAAATAATTATCTTATTATCGTAAAAATAGGCAGCTCCATTTGAAATATCATCCACATCAGTGAAAACTATATCGGTCTTATCAAATGGTTCATAATCATATAGTTTAGTAACAAGAGGATAAATCAATTCCGCTACATAAGCACCCTCCCTGGCGGAATACTCCGTATCAGTATAAAAATGGATCCTGAAATGTTCAGTATCAATGGTCTGCCATTCCAATTCCGGATGGTTGTATCTAGCTTGTCCTATGATGAAAGAAATCGATACTATGATGGCAATCAGTCTCACTTTATAACACCCACTTTAACAATTTTACTTTCTGATTTACCTTTATTGGTTACTACAATTTTTGCAAGATAAACACCAGACTCAATTTTCGACACATCCCATGGTATTTCAATCACACCTGATATAGATGAAGCGATTTCATCAGCTAAAGAAACTTTTGATATTATTGTTTTTTGGTTCAATGATTTAACTGCAAATCCAGCAATATCGAAAATATTAATTTCGACTAATTCTGCCATACTTACTTCAATTCTAAAAATTATTTTATTTCCATAAGCTGGATTAGGGTAAGCATAAGTCTGATCCCAATTAATTATAAACTGTTGTTCTGATGGTGGTTTGGTATTTAAATAACGAGAATGGTCCGATGTCGAGTAAGTGTAATTCCACTCATTGGTCGACCCATCAAGATCGTCTTTAAAAAAGATAAGCATCTTTTTTGTTATTATCACATGTTTTCCAGAATAAGATCCCAGCCCCACCAATTGATTGTCTAACATAATTTGATCAAGTTCATCTCCATTAGAACTTATAATTGATATTGCACCATCCTCACGTTGGTAGATTAGCTCACGGTGATCATCACCCAATAAATCCATGGCCAAAATCGTTCCTATTGCACTTGTTGATATAG
>PAIR01000041.1 GCA_002704905.1 Fidelibacterota bacterium | reverse complement strand
TGGGTCAAGCCTATGAAAAAAAGGATGAAATGGATTTTGAGCTGCCTTTGGAATCTTATGATAAGGCTCTTTTAATGTTCCTCCCCGATGATCTACGACCAAAGATCGCCTCTGCCCGAGCGGCACTTATTAAACGGAAAAAAACTTATGAAGACTTTTGGAAATAACCCCTATTGAAAATGTTTATAAATACCTCTATTCTTCTCTATTTTTGACTTGATTCACGAACAGAGAGGGGTTAAACTTTCTGTACCTATTGGCTCAAGACTTTAGGTGCCACATAATCCGAGGTAAAGACAAATGGCAAAAAGATTCATATTTAATAAATCATTAATTGGGATAGTTCTTACCCTTTTTGCAACCACTTTATTTGCCCAAAAACCCCGCAATATTTCAGGGACTTTAGTGGATAACAATGGAAATGGGATTGTAAAAACTACAGTCCTGCTGTTGGGTGAAGATGGCACAGAGGTTCAACGCGTAGAAACATCAAAAAAACGTTTAGGTCGCGGAGGGGGTAATTTTGAATTTAAAAAGGTAATGCAAGGCAATTATACTATTGAAGCAGACGCGAGTGATGCGGGTAAAATTAGTTCCCCTGTCGAAGTAGTCGATAGCAATGTTAAGCTTGGTGACATTACTTTGTCAGCTGATGTGCCTTCGCCTAAACCAGAAGCTGATAGCGACGTTACTCCCGTTGAAGCTCCTGGGCCAGATCCAGTAGCTTTTACTCCTGATGCTGGAAAAGATTATATTCTTAACGAAATTAGTTTTGAGATTAAAAAAATGACAGCTGAGTTAAAATATCTCAATGAAGAACTTGAAAATTTAAAAGCTCTTAGTAAGATGTGGGTTAATCCCCTCGCCATATATTCTAAAGAAATTATTATGAAGAATGGCTCAACAGTTTTTGGTAAGATTGTTTATCAAGATGAAGAATCCATAAAGGTTGAGACTCTTGTGGGCTACTTGATTATTAATCGCCAAGATGTGGTGAGGATTGTAGATAATGTTGTGACAGAAGAGCAGGCAGAATATGTCCCGGAACAGGTTCGAGATAGTTATACTCCACCTCCGATGCCTAAACTGGCGGAGCCCCAATATACATCTGCTAAGCGGGATGCCTCTAAAAAATACTCTGCAAATTGCGTACTCATGGGTAATATCAGCGAAAAGAAAGATGCCCAGGGGAATATTGTTTTTAACGGAGAAATTAAAAATATCGGTGGGCGCAGATCTGATTTTGTCAAGGTTGATTTTGTCTTCCGTAAAAACTGGAGCGGCGAAACAAAAACGCTCACAACATTCGTAAGAGGTGGGTACCACACATTTGACTCTGGCATAACAACAGATGCCACCCTACTTCCAGGTGCCACAGGTGCTTTCGAGCTTTATGTCCCCCATGATTTTGGTTCTTTCATCGGCTACTCCTATGTGATCGACTGGGAGGAGTACGAATAAATGTGGCTTGGGGTATTAACAAACCAATCTAAATTGATAATGAAAGGATTTACAATCCTAACTTTGATCGGTTTACTAAGTGCCCAAAGACCACCTCTATCTGAAATTTTTTTCCTTGACCTTGGGATTGTAATTGAACCGGCTAAAGGTTCTGAAGCTTACTCTCGCCTTGTTGATAAACCATCAAAAGAAGTTTCTTTTAAAATCAAACAAGTTGAGAGCGGTTCTATTTACATGGCTACTAACACTGAACTCCTTTCTACGCTTGACCGCATCAACAATCGCATTGAAAGACTAGAGTCTTCCTTTAAGACTGAAATTAATGTAATGCGACAAAAAAATGTGGGGCTACAACAGGCTCTTCTCTCTCTTCAAATTTCTAAGTCGCCCGAATTCTTTGATTCTACTCCAACTGAAGAGGCATCCTCGCTATTAAATGTTGCGGTTAAAGATCCTGCTATTGTTAAACCCGTAGTAACTAATCAGAGGTCTAATTTTGACCAATCAATCTATATGTCTGGTGTTTTTGCATACCAGCGTGAAGATTATAAAACTACCATTCAAAAATTTTCCAAGCTTGAGTTGAGTGCGGCCCCCCCAAAAACTGCTGAAAATATATTATACTGGCTAGCAGACGCCTACCAGCAAGACGGTCAATATGATGAAGCTCTTTCGCTTTTAAACCAAATTACCACTTCAGGTACGCTTCGCATTGATGATGCGTTGATTCATAAGGGGTTACTGTACCGGAAAATGGGCAACGAAAATTTGGCCCTATTGGCTTTTGGAGATGTGGTGTCACAATATCCTAATAGTGAATATCTCCGCTTGGCTAAAATGGAATTAAAAAAATCTGACGGAATAAAATGAAAAAATATTTTAAACTGCTTTCCTTGTCTGTCATTTTATTCTCTACCCTTTTTGGAGCAACCCGGGTGGCTTATCTAAGGCCAGGACCTATGATGAAAATACCTTTCACAAGTGTCGGGCAATCACCATATCTTTTTACAGCTGGGTTTGGGTCAGAACTGCACAACTTTTCCCCATTTAATACTGCTGGTGGCGCGTTTATCAGTATGGAAACCGCTGGGTGGACGTTTGGCTTCTCAACAGCACAAGGTGGAGATACAACACGATTAGCAAACTTGGAAGTTTCTACATATCGACCACCTGTTGAATTTGGATTCCATTTGCAGCGACGAGTTTTCTCAAAAAATAATGTTTCGTTTTCTGTTGGGCTTCAAGATATTGTATTTGAAAACAATACTGACGGTTTCAGTCTAGATACAAAAGAGCTTTCATTCTTTGGTATTATTAGCTCACAAAAGGCTGTTGGAAATTATAATACCAATATGTTTATTGGATTTGGAACGGGCGGTTTTGGCGCTATTGATACCGTTCAAGTTGATGAACTTTCAGCTCCACCTACTGGCACAAATGCCGGAGTATTTGCTGGGGCAATTTTAAATACACCCTATCTAGAAAAATGGGGTGGCGTAGATATTGTGGGTGAGTTCGACGGTAATGGCATCAATGTGGGACTCCGCATCCCCCTTACCTCGGATTATCGCCTGAACCTAGGATTCACCCACATAGAAAAATTACCTAATTGGAAAGAGCGATATTGGGAAGGCCACGCAGGGATGACCATTGGTTTTGAAATTACGGCGCCGCGCGGATCAGCTATTAAAACACCTGGGGGAGGCCCTTCTCCTTCGCCTCTCCAGCCAGGGCCAATAAATCTAGCAGATATGGATACAACATTAATGTTGGCTGATTATACCGTGCATACCCTTAGAGATTCTATGGGGCTTATGACCAATGAAATGCGAAACTTAATGACGAGACTGGCTGCCATGGAGCAACATTCCAAATTTTTAGAAGATTCGCTCAAAGCTATCAAGCTCAATACTAATGTTGATGAACAAAAGATGAATGATGCAATGCGTCACTTATCTAAATCATTGCGTTACTTTTATGCTGGAAATTACCGCGCTTCCTTACAAGAGGTAGAAGCAGCATTAGAATTGAATCCAAATCTAGCATTGGCTTATGCCCGGCGTGGATCTATTTATTATAAACTGGGGGATATTCAACGTGCAACTATCAATTGGAACCTCGCTTTACGCATGGATCCTGAATATGATGATGTACGAAATGTGTTAAAAGCGCTACATGAAAATCGTTTGAGATCAACTAGTATGATAGAGGACTAAAGTATGGATATTGCAACCATTATAGGAATTGTTTTGGGGTTAGTGGCTATTGTTGGAAGTATTTTAATAATGACTTCTGATTTTGCCATGTTTGGATCAGTCTCAAGTTTTGGTATTGTTTTTGGAGGTATGATTGCATCCGTTGCCGTTGCCTTCCCATTAAAAGATGTGCTTCAATTGGGGGCTGCAATGGGAGCTGTATTTAAAGGGAGTGGAGATGAACTTGGTTCTCTTGTTGATGAAGCTGTTGAGGCGTCTGAAGTTGGGCGTAAAGGTGTGGCTGATCTCGAGAATCACATTGGAAACATCAAAAGCTTTTTCTTTAAAGATGGTGCTCAAATGGTTGTTGATGGATATTCTCTTGAAGAATTGACTGAAATTTTAAATACTCGGATTGATTACCGTGAATTGCGCGAAAACACACAGGCGGGTTTATTTAAATCCATGGGGACTATGGCGCCTGCGTGGGGTATGGTTGGAACGCTGATTGGGCTTGTGGTTATGTTATCAGGTTTTGGTGAAGGTGGCACAGATGCTCTTGGTGGTGGTATGTCGGCTGCTTTGATTACAACGCTTTACGGTGCTGTCTTTGCTAACTTATTTTTTCTTCCTATGTCAGAAAAAATAAAATCACGGATTACTTTTTCAAGCACTATGCAAAATTTGCAAGTAGAAGCTGTACGCTTAATTCACCAAAAAAAACACCCTATTATTGTTCGGGAAAAATTGAATTCATTTATTCCGCCTAAAGAATGGAAAAAAGACGATAGTTAAACTAAATGGCTGCAACACCTCAAGAGCGAAAAAAATTCATTAATAAAGGAATGTCCTTAGTTGAAGAAGGCCTGCCGGGCTGGTTTGGTACCTTTGCTGACATGATGACTTTACTTTTTGCCTTTTTTGTTTTGTTAGCAGCAATTTCAACAATTGACCCTGTGAAACTGCAGAATATGGCTGACGGCATGGGGAAATCTGTGGGGAAAAAAGAAGAACTTGATAACCAAGCCATGTCACTAGGAGATATTGAGAAAGCTGCGCAAGAAATGATTGAAGAAATGGCGGCGGATCCAACTACAGGGGAAAAACCTGTTGAAGTGACTACAAGTCCTAAGGGTGTGACCATTGGTATTTCTAGTGATATAAGTTTTCAATCAGGATCAGCTGAAACAAAGCCAGAATTTTTGGATATCTTGAAAAAAATTATACCTACAGTACAAGAGTCATATTTTCAAATTGCAGTGGAAGGACACACTGATAGTGACCAGATGGTAGGAGCAATGCTAAAACAATATCCAAGCAACTGGGAACTCTCAAGTGCTCGAGCATCTGCTGTTGTACGTCTAATGATTGGTTTAAATGTAACTCCCATCCGTTTAGAGGCCGTCGGATATGGAGAATTTGTTCCAAGAGACAAAAAAAATACTGAAGTAATTTCAACAGATTTAATACAAAAATACAATTCTAATCCTCAACAAAAAGCTCGTAATCGACGTGTTGAGATCACATTTTTAGCCCCACGTGGTGGTGGCCCGTATAAGGGAACTCAAGAAGAAGAACCGGGAGATAAATAATAATATTTTCATATGAATAAGGGAGTTGATATGATAAAGCGGAGTAATATGGTATTAAAATATGCCTTCACGTTAGGTCTGATATTTAGTCTGGGCCTTGGACAGTCCAATGGATATTTGGCCCAGAAACTGATGATTGAAAATAATCTAAGAAAGCGAATTTCAGATGCTTTAGAAAAGGTAATTGATAATCGTAAATATGTTATTGATGTAAGTGTCGACCTTGAAATCAGCAGCGCCTATGAAAACCAGACAACCTACTCACCCAATGGTGGTGGTGTTGAATCGCTTAAGGCTGCTGAAGATATGCTTGCGGCAACGGGGAACGCCTCTACTGGAAGCGTTGGGTTGCCCATTCCAGGTTTTGATTTCACCGCTGAAACATCATCTGACAACCGTGATACTGCGCCCGACCCTGAAGCTGCACCCATGGACACACCTGTAGGCGATAATGTGGTTTCAAGAACGCAAACTGAATCACGCCCAGCTATGGCCAGCGTTCGCAATATGGAAATTAGTATCATAATCCAAGAGGGCGCTGCCCCTGAATTGATTGAAAATATTCGTCAAGTTGTAATGGTGGCCTCCCGATTCAATCGCCCTCGAGGTGATGTTCTAAGCATTATGACAGCAAGTTTTAAAGAGCGCCGAGATGAAAAATCTGCAGAACAAGTGCTACTGAAAAATATTGCTGAAAAGCTTGAAACTCTTGAGAGTCAACGAGAGCGCTTAGGAGAAGTCGATTGGAAACAAGAATTGGAAAACTACAAAGAATCTGAAGCCGAACGTCGGCAGGAAGATCGTCTTTATTTCCAGTCTAAACTGGCTGAGTTCGAAACCGCTTCCCGCGATCAATCCTACGACCAAGAGCGTGAAGCTATGTTGCGGCAAGATTCTGTACGTCTACAGACATTAGACGAAGAAATCCAAAACCTAAAATCTTTTTTAGGTGCAGATGATCTTTCAGAGGATGAATTAATGGAGGCTCAGTCTTCTGTTCAAAACAAAATCCAAGAAAAAGCTTCCTTGGATGCCCAAATATCTGAAAAGCTTGCTATGTTAGATCAAGTTCAATACGAACTAGATAGTCAACCTAGAGCGATTAGAAGCAATGGGATGCTTATCTTTGTTGCAATTCTTAGTGCCCTCGTAATTGCTCTTATTGTGGCTCTCGTTTTTATTATGATGAACAAGCCTAAAGAGCAAATGCTGCCCCCTTGGATGATGTATCCTCCGCCTCGACGGCCTAAAAAAAAAGATAATAGTCAAAGGAATGACGCCCCAGCAGTAGTGGCACAGCCTCAACCGGCAGCACAAGCCATATCTCCTCAAGCGCCCTCACCTGAAGATGTTGCAGTTTTACAAAGTGAAGTTAACGATATGAAGCAGGCTGTAGTCTCAATGAGCGTCGGCCAACCTCAGGCGGCAACTAAAATTGTGAAAGATTGGATATTAGAAGAGGCCCCCCCTGAGCCTGAACCAGCTGCTCTGGAGGCCGAAGAAGAAGATAGCGGTAAGAAAAAGAAGAAGAAAAAGAAGAAATAAGAGGCACGCATGATCTCAGATTATAATAGGCTCTCCGGCCTTCAAAAGGTTGCTATTCTGTTCTCTATCCTTGGTGAGAGCTTGGCATTGAACTTGGTTAAAGACTTAGATAAAACAGATATCCGCAAAATACGTGCAGCCATGCGTGGTGTTGGAAGTGTGGCTTTTTTAGTAAAAAAACAGGTCATGGAGGAGTTTTATTTTGCTTTTGTGAGTGAAAAATTTCAAACAGAAGAAGAAAGCGATGAACCTAAAAAACCTTTCGCATTTCTCAGTGATTTAACAGATGAACAGCTAGTCGCTCTTCTTATTACTGAAACACCTCGGGTTATTGCTATTACTCTCGCACAATTGTCTAGCGATAAGCGTATGATAGTATTGAATCGAATCAGCGAAGAAGAAAAGGGTCAAGTGCTCTTAAATATTGGCAATCTAGATGATGTTCCGCTTGAAGCTGTTGTTCAAATTGCAAATAACCTTCAGAAAAAATCTAAACAACTCCCTAAGACTGTGGCTTTCTCTCGTGGTGGTGGAAAAGATTTAGCTGACTTACTGAGCGAAATGGATGCAGAGGATGAAGCAATGTTTATGTCAAATCTTGAACAAGATAATCCAGAGTTGGCAGAAGCCGTAAAAAAATATCGCATAACATTTGAATCCATATTTGAAATTTTCCCGGACAACCTACTGCGTGATCTCATGAATGCGGTCGATCTGGACGCGGTCGCAATGGCCTTAAAAGGAATGGATCAATCAACAACAGATAAGGTGATTGGTGTCTTGCCTAAAAAGAAACAGGCCATGTTTGAACCTGTTGAGGGCGGAGTCCCAAAACGGGACGTAGATACTGCCCGTAAATCCATAGTCTCAGCTGCAAAACAAATGGAGCGTGATGGCGCATTCAAGCTAGAAGATCTGCTTGGAGGTGAAACGGTAGAATAACCGTCTCCCTTTGTAATCGCTTGGAAAAACCCTGCTTTATTGTGGGGTTTTTTTATTCTGTATGTCCGTTTATTTTAGTGCAGATTGTGCAGCTGCAAGCCGGGCAATAGGGACTCGAAAAGGAGAACAGCTTACATAGTCTAATCCGTTTTTATAGCAGAACTCGACACTTGATGGGTCACCTCCGTGCTCACCACAAATACCAATTTTTAATTTTTTCCGCACTTGCTTCCCTTTTTCAACTGCCATAGTAATAAGTTGGCCAACACCTTCCTGATCAAGACTTTGAAACGGATCGTGGCTAAGTATATTATTTTCAAGGTAATTAGGTAAAAACCCACCTATATCATCGCGGCTAAACCCGTATGTCGTTTGAGTAAGATCATTTGTGCCAAAACTAAAAAATTCTGCTTTTTCTGCAATTTTATTTGCAGTTAGACATGCGCGTGGTAATTCAATCATGGTTCCAATAAGATATCCAAAAGCTACTCCCGTTTCTTGGACTACTCTTTCCGCAGCTGATCTAACTATTTTTTCTTGGTGTTCATATTCAGAATGAGTTCCCACTAAAGGAATCATAACCTCAGGCATAGCTTTAATCCCATTTTGTGTCAATTCTGCTGTTGCTTCAAAAATCGCTCTAGCCTGCATTTCTGTAATTTCTGGGTAGGCAACACCAAGCCGGCAACCGCGATGACCGAGCATGGGGTTAAACTCATGCAAACTATTGATTCTATTATTAATTTTTTGAGGTGATACGTTTAGCTCCTTCGCTAATGTTTGAACCTGGTCATCGTCCAAGGTTAAAAATTCGTGTAATGGCGGATCTAATAATCGAATTGTCACAGGCCTGCCCGCCATCGTTTTTAATATCCCTTTAAAATCTTCTTTTTGAAAGGGAAGTAATTTCATTACTGCTTTCCGACGGTCTAATTCATTTTTCGCTAAGATCATTTTTCGCATTTCAATAATTCGTTTTGGGTCGAAGAACATGTGCTCTGTTCTGCATAATCCAATGCCTTCTGCGCCAAAAGTTATTGCTTGTTCTGCGTCTGCAGGACTATCTGCATTGGTTCGAACTTTTAAGGTTCTAAATTCATCTGCCCATGACATTAATTCTCTATATGAATTATTGGCTTCGGGGTCAGCTGCCTCTAAAGATGCCTGATCAAGGTAAATCGTCCCCTTAGTGCCATTCATGGAAATCCAATCCCCCTCTTTAACTATTATATTGTCAATTATCATTTCTTTTTTATCAAAATCAATATTTAAAGATGCACAGCCAACCACACAACATTTTCCCCATCCGCGCGCGACCAGAGCTGCGTGAGATGTCATCCCCCCTTTGGCTGTTAAAATTGCCTCTGCTACATGCATGCCGTGTACGTCTTCTGGAGATGTTTCTTCTCGAACCAGTATGACTTTTTTCCCAGATTTTACCCAACTTTCAGCATCATCTGCTGTAAACACTACCTGTCCTACCCCACCACCTGGACCAGCTGGCAATCCACGTGCCACTATTCTTGCTTGTTTTTCTTCTTCTATATCTAGTCTAGGGTGTAATAGTTCGTCAATTTGATCGGGTGTCACACGCATAAGCGCGGTTTTTTTATCAATCATACCTTCTTTCACCATATCAACTGCCATTTGAATCGCTGCGCCGCCAGTTCGCTTCCCTGTTCTAGTCTGAAGCATCCATAATTGACCATCTTCAATTGTAAATTCGATATCCTGCATATCTTTATAATGTCGCTCAAGTTTAATACGGATTTCATCTAATTGATGATACACCTTGGACATGAAAGATTCCAGTGAGTCTAGGTGGGCCGACTCATCTGTTTTTGTTGCTTCATTTAAAGGATGGGGCGTACGTGTGCCTGCAACCACATCTTCTCCCTGTGCATTTTGAAGCCACTCTCCATAGAAATTATTTTCACCTGTAGCTGGATTTCTAGTAAAAGCAACTCCCGTAGCTGAATTATCCCCCGTATTACCAAAAACCATGGCCTGCACATTGACAGCTGTTCCCCATTTATTTGGAATATTTTCAATTTTTCGGTAACTAATNGCTCGTTTTCCGTTCCAGCTTTGAAATACAGCTTTAATACCACCCCACAGTTGTTCATAGGGGTCATCNGGGAANCTTTTTCCTAATGTTATATTAATTCCTGTTTTGAAATCTTCAGAGATGGTTTCCCAATCATTTGCCTTCATATCTATATCAGATGTGTATGCTTTTTTAATCTTGTAGTTCTCTAATATTNTTTCTAATTCATGGCGGATGCCCTTACCATTTTTAGGCTCAATACCTGCAGCTTTTTCCATAACGACATCAGAATACATCATTATCAGTCGCCGGTAAGCATCATATACAAATCTTGGATTATTAGTTTTTGCAATAAGACCNTNTATAGTTTTTGAGGTNAGNCCTACATTTAAAACAGTTTCCATCATTCCAGGCATAGACATTCTTGCGCCAGANCGAACNGATAANAATAAGGGGTTNTCTAAATCTCCNAAGTTTTTACCCATTGCAGACTCTANTTTTGAAAGTGATTCTTGTAGCTGGGTTTCTAGATTATCTGGNAATGATTGCCCGTTTTCATAATAATGTTTACAAACCTCTGTTGTAATTGTNAAACCCGCAGGGACAGGAATNCCCAAGTTAGTCATTTCTGCTAANTTTGCACCCTTNCCNCCAAGTAGNTTTTTCATATCAGCNTGTCCNTCTGCTGNNCTTTGTCCAAAATAGTAAACTGATTTCATTTTTTATCTTTCATTNTATATCTTTAAAAAATATCGCCGAATTTACATTTTCAANTATCAACTAACCTNTAATTTATACTATGNANATTCCTAGNAAAATAATGTCAAAANCNACTCTTNAGACCCAACTTCANTATTATTTAGAGCAACACCCTAAAGAAAAGGAAACNGTTAATCANGTTATCCAGTTCATNCNTCTTTATGATCGGTGCTTTGATCGTGATAATTGGTATGGNCATTTTACTGGATCTGCNTGGATTGTTGANCAAACTAGGGATTGGGTNCTNATGACNAATCATCGNCAACTAGATATGTGGCTCCANCTNGGTGGACATGCNGATGGNAACANNGATCTTTTAGCGGTTGCACTAAAAGAAGCANGAGAGGAATCAGGNCTCNCAAANTTTAATGTTCTTTCTGAACANATTTTTGATCTTGATATTCATCAAATTCCNGTTTTTAATGAGATTCCNTCACATTTACATTTTGATATNCGATTTTTTATAGAAACAAAACATGATGATAAAAATATTCTTGTGAGTGATGAATCTCATGATGTAGCNTGGGTTCATAAATCNGATGTNCTNAAGAAAAATTCTGAAGAATCTATTGCTCGAATGTTAAAGAAAATGGAGCAGCGTTATTCATGAATTTATCAGACAAGATTANGTCAATAATTTTGTCNCATATCGTTCCTGAGAACCAACGCCAANTNGGNTTGGANATNGAGAGCTTNTATTACGACGCGCCTTTTAACCGTTTACCTGTAAATCAAACTAATTCCTATTCGGCAACAGATTTGCTCTTAGATATCCAAAACAGTTGTTTGGATGATGACCTTTTTTCTTATTCTCTCGAGCCCGGGGGCCAGCTAGAGTGGGCTTCCGCTCCTGCTATTAGTATGTGGAGCCTTCAAAAGCAATTTGATCGTCATTTGGTTTTAGAAGATAAAATCTGTAATAAACACAACATTAATCGTTTGCATTTATCATTGGAGCCTTTTTGTGTTCCAGATGATATTGAGTTAATAGAGTCAAAAAAATATAAACTTATGCATGCCCTTTTTACAAAAACTGGAGACCTAGGCCCTTGGATGATGCGTAATACAACCAGCCTTCAGTTAAATATTGATTATACTTCTAAACAGGATGCTAATGAAATGGCCTTTCTTGCAGATTCTATTCAACCCTTATTTAGCATTCTTTTTTCAAATTCACCATTTATGACAGGTGAGCCCGTAGGATCACAAAATATCCGATGGAAAATTTGGGAAGATACTGATCCTATGCGTTGCCGATCTTTATTTTCTCACGGGATACATTCTCTTGATCAAATGGTTACTGATTATGCTAAGTGGCTTCAGCGGGTTCCCACTATATTTGAATATATACCAAATGGAGACGTAAGGGCTTTTGAAGGATCTCTTGGTGAAATGATAATGTCTCACCCAGATGAAATAGAGTCTCGTATATTATCAGCCTTTCATCAATCATTTACCCATGTTCGTTATAAAACAGTATTAGAAATACGATCCTCGGATCGACCAAGTCGGGGAAATGAACTAGCGCCCGCCACATTTATGGCGGGTCTTTTAACTTCAAAAAAAATTCGATCCCAATTATTAAAAATTGTTAGCAGCTGGAGTAACATGGATAGAGCGCAATTAATTGATACAGCTTATGAGCTTTCTTATTCAAATATAGGCCCACAAGGAAAAACGATTGGGGTGTGGCTTGAAACCTTATCTTCTCTTGCGCTAGAAGGCTTGGACGAGAGATCTTCTTATTTTAATATTAATAATGAGCGGCCACTCTTGGAGCCCCTCCTTAATAATATTTTGATGAACGGTCCGATGACTTTACAAACACAACAAGCCTATAAANAATCCGGTTATTCTTTACATCATTTTCTTATGGATTGTTGTTTAGATTCGGCAAAATGAAAATCAACATGAATCCAAAAACNCTTCATAATTTAACCGTNGTTCCCTTTGTTTTNTTGGGTCTCTCNGCCATTGTTTTGGGGTTCCGTTGGCTNATATCNCCCGAACCNTGGNTNCTTGATGAATCGGCGAACGTTNTCCTTTTGGATGAATCTTACGCCTCACTATTTTCAGTAGACATAAANAGAAATCTCCCAAAATATTTAACTTTGCTTTACCGTTTCTTTGGGTGGTGGGTCATCACCATNGGCATGTTAATTTTATCTTTCACAATTGTGACTAGACTCGGCACACCAATGGCTAGAGGTTTTCTCCAGTCTATATTTTTTATCACTCTTATTGGAATTTCTATTATTGAATGGATTTTTATTCCATCATCTCATTTTGTTTATTTAACCTATGTATTATGGTCGCTTTGGGCAATCAGCGTGCTATCAGGTATACAACTTAAAAAATATGATTTCTAATCTTCATCCTCTGGTTATTCATTTTCCTATCGCATTGTTTTCTGTGGCGATTTTGTTTGATTTTCTCTATATGATTTATAAGATAGATGATTTCTTAGCCAGCAGTTGGTGGACAATGCTATTTGCACTTATTTCGTCATTAGCTGCAATTGCAACGGGTATTATTGATGATACTTTAATTGGTCATCTTACTACGACATTTCCATTCTGGATTAACCATGGAGTTGTACAGATTTTTTCATGTNTNATTTTTTTAGGATTATTTATATGGNGAACNAAGGAGCCAANTATACTCNANACTAAAATTTCAAAACTAATTTATATTATNATTGGNANCATAAACCTTTCNNTNTTGTNTTANGGTGGTCATCTTGGTGCTNNGCTTGCCGGACGAGTNTAGTCTTTTATTTTTATTTAGATNNATAAAAAAAGGATTTAATTTCTTGNGTCATTTATTAATTAAANACCAAGAAATAACCACATACTATGAGTGAATCATCCCAATTATCACGNAGTGGTTTTTTNTCTACCAGTAGAAACGATTTGTGGTGGATTGAACCNCTTTGGACTGGTTTAGGGTTTNTNNTTTTTGTGATTTATACAACATGGGCAATGTTTCANGGTAATTATTATTGGTGGAGNGCTGGACAAGAAGGNTTTGGNGGTTATCTTTCACCTTTTTACTCTCCTTTAATTTTTGTTAAGGATGCTGTNGCTGGTGGNGCACCAATAAATCATGCNTGGTTTGGGCCTTGGCCTANCTGGTGGCCAGNNCTCCTGCCNGCTTCTCCCGCTATTTTAATTCTGGCNGGNCCTCTTTCATTNCGNATGACTTGTTATTATTATAGAAAATTTTATTATCGNGCTTTTTTTATGACNCCNCCAGCTTGTGCTGTNGGTGNCGCACGAAGTAAAAAGTATAAGGGAGAAACAGCNCTTCTNGTTTTTCAAAATTTGCATAGATTTACACTTTATATTGCTCTNGGGATTATTGTTATNCTTACATATGATGGTGTTTTATCNTTATTCCGTGGTGGTNANTTTGGTNTTGGTNTTGGATCGTTAATTTTAATTATTAATCCAATATTACTTGCGGGGTATACTTTTGGATGNCATGCNTTCCGACATCTGACNGGCGGNAATCAGGATTGTTTTACCTGCCCAAATGGAAANCCATCNTTTCGTTTTCGTCTTTGGAANNGCGTATCNTGGTTAAATAGCCGCCACATGATGTGGGCTTGGGTTAGTATGATTTGGGTTGCCTTTACTGATATATANATAAGAATGGTGGCGAGTGGNCAGTGGANAGATTATAATACNTGGGGNAANTAGTGAATATTAATGATATAAAAACAATNGAACATGATGTTATTGTNCTTGGNGCTGGTGGNGCTGGNTTGCGGGCTGCNATTGAATGNTCCATGCAAGGGCTTAGTACTGGTTTAGTNTGNAAGTCTCTTCTAGGNAANGCGCACACNGTAATGGCAGAGGGTGGCGTTGCAGCTTCNCTTGGNAATGTAGATAATCGAGANCATTGGAANGTNCATTTTAGAGATACTATGCGTGGGGGNAAATTTCTNAACAANTGGCGNATGGCAGANCTCCATGCNAAAGAAGCNCCAGAGCGTGTTCGNGAATTAGAAGAATGGGGTGCTGTNTTTGATCGGACTAAAACAGGNCTNATTAACCAACGAAATTTTGGAGGACATCGCTACCCACGNCTTGCACATGTNGGNGATCGNACAGGATTAGAAATTATTCGNACACTNCAAGATCGTGGNATACATCAAGGNATTGAAGTGTATATGGAATGCACTGGTTTAGATTTNCTAAAAGATAAAGATAAAATTTCNGGCATGGTTGCTATGTGGCGNGAAACTGGTGAGTTTGTTATTTTTCGGTGTAAGGCCATTATTTTAGCAACTGGTGGTGGTGGTAANGCGTGGAAGATTACTTCNAATTCCTGGGAATATACTGGTGATGGNTATGGTATGGCATATGAGGCCGGCGCCGAATTGATGGATATGGAATTTACCCAATTCCANCCAACAGGCATGGTGTGGCCACCTTCAGTTNGAGGAACGCTTGTTACNGAGGGCGTCCGNGGAGAGGGTGGTATTCTGGTAAATAGTGAGAATAAACGNTTTATGTATGATAANATACCAGAAAGATTTGCGGCTGAAACTGCTGATTCTGAAGACGAAGCTGAGANGTGGCTTGCTGGGGANAAAGATGCGCGCAGACCACCTGAATTGCTAACGCGTGANGTCGTNGCTAGAGCAATAAGAAAAGAAGTAAAAGCGGGCAGAGGTTCNCCTCATGGNGGTGCATTTCTTGACATNGCCAATCGAAGGACAGCTGAAGATATAAAAAGAAAATTGCCNTCTATGTATCACCAATTTAAAGTGTTNGCCGAGCTAGATATCACCAAAGATTCAATGGAGGTTGGNCCAACTCTTCATTATTTTATGGGCGGNGTTCGCGTAGATTCCGATTCTCAAATGACTCGCGTTCCNGGATTGTTTGCNTGCGGAGAGTGTGCTGCTGGTGTACANGGTGCAAATCGTTTAGGTGGAAATTCNCTNTCGGATTTATTGGTTTGTGGTAAGCTNGCAGGCTCTGGTGCTGTTAATTATATTCAATCTTCAACTTCAATGCCTCCTTTTGATGAAAANCAGGCNATTGCAATTATACGTTCTGCTACNGATATATTGAACCGAGAATCNGGTGAAAATCCTTATTTAATTCATGAAAATTTGCAGGATTTAATGCAAAACAATGTTGGGATTGTGAGNACAGATGAGCTTTTANGTGACGGAATTAAAGGTGTTATGACATTATGGAATAATTTTAANAATGTAAAAGCNGATGGNGCTAGCCAATTCAACCCTGGNTGGCATGAGGCAATTGCATTGCGAAATTTATTAATTACCTCTGAATCAGTAGCCCGATCAGCCAAAATGNGAGAAGAAAGCCGGGGGGCACATACAAGAATTGATTTTGAAGGCGAGAGGGATGAGTGGCTCAAGTACAATGTGGTCATTCGAAAAAATTTAGATGGCACTATGCTTGCAGAAAAAGTGCTTCGAAAAGACCCTGATCCAGAATTAAAGCGAATTGCAAAATTAAGCATTGAAGATCTTGAAAAAGAAGTCACTCAAGATAAGAAGGAGAAATAATATATGTCTTTAAGAGATTTTAGATTGTTTCGTGGAGATATCAATGGGGGGAAAATGGAAAACTATTCCGTTGAGGTTGATAAAGGAATGGTCGTTTTAGATGTAATTCATAGAATCCAAACCAATCAAGCGGGCGATCTAGCGGTTAGATGGAATTGTAAAGCAGGTAAGTGTGGTTCCTGTAGTGTTGAAATCAATGGAAAGCCCAAACTCGCCTGTATGACGCGAATGAATGAATATGGACCAGATGAAAAGATTTCGGTCCGGCCAATAAAAGCCTTTCCTATTATGAAAGACTTAGTGGCCGACGTTTCTTGGAATTATGAGCAGAATAAAAAAATAACGCCCTTCCAGCCTAACCCAGAAAAAAAAGATCAGAACGGCAACTACGTTATG
>PAIR01000040.1 GCA_002704905.1 Fidelibacterota bacterium | reverse complement strand
TTGCTGACATCCTTGCACGTTATAACTGCATCCTCAAAACGGGGAGCCACATAATCATTACTCCATAGGATTAATAAATTGATGGAAAAAAATAATATGCGGAAGAGTACGGGAATGGAGTTAAAGTAGAACCAGAAACTTCTAAACACTAGTCTAACAGTAACCCAAAAACCCCGCAATGCTTGTAAAGCCACAAACGAATGTGAAAATATAAAGTATCTCCTTTAAGTTCCTTGGAACTTCCTTGTCTTTGAAGTGGGTGAAATAAATCCAGCTTCCAAGTACCATTGTCACAAGTAAAAATGATGTTCCATGAAAGTTTTCAAAGAATACGGAATCTGTTCCTTCAGTTGTATTGGTGGAAGCAACCATATTGCTGATTATGAATATTGTGATGTAACCAAATCCAAACAGTCCCAACCGTGCCAGTGCCTCCATTAATTTCTCCCTAGGGTGTTCAGGGGCGAAATGGAGGTGATTATACTAATGAATATAATTATTAAAAAAGAACTTCGCCCCTGTGCCACGCATTAACTGTTAAATAGCAAATCAGGCAGGTTCGAGGTGTAATTATGGTAATATTATGGATGTTGTTTTAGGTTAACACAGTATTACCTTATTGAATCCACGATTAGGTCTAATTCTTTTTCTAGTGTTACACCGTGGCATTAATAAAACGGATACTATTGTTCCTTGCATCTTTGGTATTCACAATTGTTGTGCTTATTGGTGCCACAACCGGATTTGCGGAAGAGAATAAAACAATAGAGTTTAGTGGCGATACCGTAACCAACAATTTCCGCATGTATGATGTGAAATGGATACATGAGATAGATAAGAACAAGAAACCTCTTATGAGTTTAATTGAATAAATTTTTAATTTAAAAATTAAACAATAAATAAGAAAACTATTTTAACTTATTTTATAAATCGATATAACTATATTCTCATGCAAAATTCTTTTAGATGGTATGGACCCAATGATCCTGTAAGTTTATCAGATATAAGACAAACAAATGCTGAATATATTGTTACTTCCTTACATCAAATTCCTTATGGAGAAAAATGGAAAAAAGATGAGGTTAAAAAAAGAATTAATTTTATTAATAAATATAACTCTTCAAACAATATAAATTTGAAATGGAATGTTGTAGAAAGTATTCCTGTTCATAATAATATTAAATTAAGAAATCATAACTATAAAAAACTTATTAGCAATTACAAAGATACAATTGCTAATATTGCAAAAAATAACATTAGAACAATTTGTTATAATTTTATGCCAATTGTTGATTGGACAAGAACACAATTAGATTTCAAATTACCAACTGAAGGCTTAGCTCTTAGATTTAACTATTTACAAGTTATAATTTTCGAGAGGTTTGTATTGCAATTAAGAGATTTAGAAAAAAGATACTCTTCAAGAGAAATAAAAAATGCAGAAATCTTATATAAAAAAATGAAACCTAGAGATTTAAATAATATGAAATTTTCTATCATGGGAGGTCTTCCAGCATCAGAAACGAAATATTCCATTAGGGAGTTTAAAAAAATGCTCGAAGCATACAAAAATGTTAAAAATATAGATTTAAAAGAAAATCTTCGTGACTTTATTAGAGAGATTATACCTATAGCTGAAGAAAATGGGGTTAAGATGGCTATTCACCCTGACGATCCTCCAATACCTTTATTTGGTGTGCCTAGAATAGTTTCAACTTTAAAGGATTATAAGTATATTTTAAATTCATATGACTCTGAATCAAATGGAATGACATTTTGTGCTGGCTCTCTCGCTTCCAATATTAATAACAATGTTTATAAAATATTTAATAAATTCAAAAACAAAATAAATTTTATTCATTTAAGAAATGTTAAAGTTGAAAAAGATAAAAAGAGTTTTTATGAGTCTAATCATTTAAATGGTGATGTGGATTTTGTAAAACTAATTAAAATGATTGTTAAAGAGGAAAAAAGAAGAAGTGCTTTTAAAAAAATTGACATACCAATGCGACCGGATCACGGACATTGTTTGCTTGATGATCAAAATAAAAATACATTTAACCCAGGATACACTGCAATAGGTAGACTAATGGGTTTATCTGAATTAAGAGGTATTATTAAAGCTGTACAAAATTAATAAAATTGACTTTATTATCCATTAAATTTTACTAATAATTTGTCTAAACCCAATTTCTCTATTTCGGTTAATATAAATTGTACCTGTTCTTTAATTTCAAATTTATCTTCTAAAGAAACATCAAATATACTTTGAATATCTATTAATTTTTCAACAAAATTTTTTTCATTATTAAAAATTTGAGTAAAATTTTCAAACATTGGATCTATCACTTTATAATTATTTTTCTGAAAATTTTCTTTTTTTAAAAATAATATCCAACATGCAATAATTAAAAAAGTATGTGAATATTTAGTATCTTTTTTTCTATTTCTAAACGTATCAATAATTCTAATTGGCATTTTTAATGAACCATCCATTCCAATTTGTTCAAGTTTATGATTAAGAAAATAATTTTTAAATCTTTTTAAAATATTTTCTTTATATTTATATAAATCAAAATTATCTTCTGTTTGAATTGTTGTAATAACCTCTTTTTCTAAATAATTATTGATAAAATTATAACAATGTTTGTTATTTATTACCTCATGAACATATTTGTATCCCAATAAAAGACCCATATAAGCTAGAGCAGAGTGTGATGAATTAAGAATTTTTAATTTAATTTTCTCATAAAACTTGACATTATCAACAAATTTTATTTGTTTATGAGATAAAAAATTTTTTAATAAATCTCCCTTGTTTTGAATATACCAATCTCTATAAGGTTCACATATTACTAAAGCCTGGTCTTCAAATTCTTCTTTAATTGTATTTGGCAAATTTTTTGTATTAGGCACAATACAATCAACCATTGTGGAAGGAAAAATAACCTTATCTTTAATCCATATAGCTGCCTCTTTATTAATTCTATATACAAAATCAACTATAACAGTTTTTAAAATATCTCCATTGCTTGATAAATTATCACAACTTAAAATATAAATTTCTTCTTTATTTTTTTTATATCTTTCAATCAACCCATATGAAAGATGGCCTATTAAAGTTTTTAACTTTTTGTTTTCTAAATCATTATTTATATCAGAATTTAAATCTAATCTTTTTTTTATAGTATCATAATGATATCCTTTTTCNGTTACTGTGACTGTAATNATTTTATTAAAACTGTCTGAAATTAAATTACAAATCTCTTTTTTATCCTTTTGCCCAAAAAGTAGTTTTTTAAATGGGTTAAGTATATGAACATTTATCTCTTTTTCAGAACATTCATAAAGAGAGTAAAGATAATTTTGTTTTTTAAGAATTTTTCTAGTTTTTTCTGATCTCAAATTAATACCAATAATAGATAAATCCTTATTAGAATTTAGAATTTCATGTATAAAAAATG
Organism: Fidelibacterota bacterium; assembly: GCA_002704905.1. Classification (GTDB taxonomy): domain Bacteria; phylum Fidelibacterota; class Marinisomatia; order Marinisomatales; family TCS55; genus TCS55. The sequence continues at coordinate 8,988 of PAIR01000040.1, read as the reverse complement.
CCTGATGGGCTCTGTGAAAGTTACCTACACCAAAATGTATAATTGTGTTTTTGCTTTCACTTGCATTATAATTAGGCTTTGTTTTAAAATTTTTTATTAAGGCAATATTTTCTTTGTTTAATCTCATTGTAAATTAAGTTAAAAAAATAAATATATTAATTTTTTCAATTTAAAATAAAAATAGATGTTCATTTGTGAGTCGTAAGATAATAAAATATGGTATTATTGGAATAAATGGTATGGGGGCTAATCATGCCAACTTATTATTAAATAATAAAGTAATAAACGCAAGCTTAGCTGCAATATGCGATAATAATGAAACTTTTTCAAAAAATTTCCCAGAGATNCCTTTCTATAATNAAACATCTGATTTTTTTGATAAAAAAATAATAGATGTTGCAATTATTTCTACCCCTCATAGATCACATATTAGTTTAGGAAAACAAGCTCTGGAAAATAATATTGATGTTATTATTGAAAAACCACTAGCTGTGACAACTAGGCAATGTAGAGAGTTCATAAATTTTTCAAGAAAATTTGATGCAAAATTTGGTATAATGCTTAATCAGCGAACAAATCCNGCATTTATAAAATTAAAAGATATGATCACAAAAGGTCAACTAGGTAATATTCATCGTTATCAATGGACAATCACTGACTGGTTTAGAACTGANTATTATTATGATATTTCTGACTGGAGAGCTACCTGGAAAGATGAAGGTGGTGGTGTATTGATGAACCAAAGCATCCATCAACTTGACTTATGCCAGTGGCTATTTGGTATGCCTGATAGTGTGTATACAGATATACGTCTTGGTCGTTTTCATAATATTGAAGTTGAGGATGATGTAACTTCTATTATGAAATATAAAGATGGATTAAAAGGNATATTTACTACAACAACGGGAGAAGCTCCTGGAGTAAATCGTTTGGAAATTGCCGCAGATTTTGGATTAGTAGTTTTTGAAAATAACAGAATCACATGGAATAAAGTAAATGATTCAACAACTAATTTTATCAAAAACTCAAAAACTCTTTTCGATATGCCTAATGTAGAAAAACTAAAATTTGAGTTTCCACCTGAAAAAGATCAGCACATTGGGCATAATAGAATTCTTCAAAATTTTACAAACTTTTTGCTTGGTCAGGAAGAATTGCTTGTTCCAGGAGATCAAGGGCTCAATAGTGTTGAATTAATAAATACAATGTTATTATCTGGACTTGAGGAAAGGGAAATTACATTACCATTAAATGAAAAANAATATGAAAATAAATTAAATCAAATGATTGGAAACACATAANGAAACAAAATNAGATTNCAGTTACTNTTTATACCGTAAGAAATTGTTGCCAAACCGAAAAAGATCCATTTACCTCCCTAGAAATTAGTTATAATAATCTTTTAAAATTTATTAGTTAATATCTAAAAAATTTTTAGCATTTGCAGAAAATAAATTGTGCACATCTCTTTGAATTATTTTTTCTGAAATGAGGAAATTTTTATCAACTAAANCCTGATAATATTCAAGNAAGACTGGATAGAGTATTTTTTTAAAATGAGTCCATTTATAAATCAATTGATCTGAAACCCTTGCATCTGAATGTTGTGGGATAAATGAAAATCCAAGCATATCAATTCTCATTTTTAATATTTGTTTTATTATGCTTGGTTGATTCATAAACCACCAAAACCCAAATATTCTTAAGTTTGGATGTTTTCTGGCTAAAACAGTAAGTTCATGTTGATCATTTAAAGACAAACAAGTGACTAAAAATTTATTTTTTGGAAAAGAATTACATAGGTTGCTTAACTCTTTCAAGTTGATGTCACCTATTCCATCCCCTGCTAAGCCAAAATCTTTATTTACTGCTCTCTTCACGCCCAACATCAAAGAAAGAGGAAGATTTTTACTTTGTGACCATTGTAATATATTTTTCCATGTTGAATCTTCTAATAGAATATTAAATGTATCTATATTTATTGAAACTGCTGCATATACAGGACTGGATTGTAAATAACATTTCTCTAAATATGCAATTACATTATTTTCTTCACTACCAGATGTTTGATCTTTGGCTTTTTTTAATGACTCTTCATAATCTAAAATCAAATCGTCTAACCTAAGTGAAGCAAAATATATTTTTTTGTCCCAATCANTATTGTTAAATAAAGACCACTCATCTAAATCAAAAGGGTTATTGGTCATCACTAATGATGATACNTTACTTAATTCTAATATATTTTTATCGGAGTGAATTTTTTGATCATATTCATCACATACTAAAGCAAAACTTTTATTATTTATTTCAATATTTAATTGTTTAAGAATTGTTAATACTCCAGCACACGCCTCAGATACTGGTGTCCTTTTTACAAATAACTCGCTCCAAACTAAAGAAGCTTTTTGATNATCATTATAAGAATAAAATGTAGATGAATCAATATTTGAAGCAATTAATAGCTCTGCAATTAAATAATGATAATTTAATAAATTTTTAAACCCTAATAAAAAATAACTTTTATGAGTTGGTGGAAATAAATGAGTGTGTAAATCAAAAATAGGNGTGGAATTAATTGAATTAAAAAGTTTGTCCGGAAGATTATCAATTGTTACATTCATNTTATTTTAGATTTCCCATTCTTTTTGCATTCATTTGAGCAATAATAGCTAACTTCATTACCTTCAAGCAGTGGTCTTGATCCATAGCAGTGCTTGTTCTTTCGTTAACATCATTCATTAATCTTTGAAAATAAGTTAGAGGCTCTGAAACCGCATTTATATATTCATATTTATCTTTATTGACTAAATAAATATGATCAGTTCCTTCTTTACCTACTACATCTACATATTTTCTTAATTCAATATAACCTTCAGTCCCTAAAATGGTTAGTCTGCCATCACCCCAATTTGGTAGTGCGTCAGGTGTATACCAATCCACTCTTATATACCCCCTTCCNTTATCNCCATGGATTAANATTTCTCCGAAATCTTCAAATTTTGGATATTCTGAATGTGCAAAATTTCCAGTACTTGAACTAATAATTTCAGCTTGAGTTGAGCCAGTAAAAAATAAAAATTGATCAATTTGATGTGAGGCAATATCACAAAGTATTCCACCATATTTTTCATAATCAAAAAACCAATTGGGTCTGGTTGGTAANTTTAAACGATGAGGTCCCATACCTATTGTTTGAACTACTTTACCTATCTCTCCTTTTTGAATTAAATCATATGCCGCTTGGACACACGGAACTTCAAATCTTTCAGAAAAGTCTATTGAAAAAATTCTCTTAGTATTATTAACTGTTTTTTCAATTTCTTTTAGTTGTTTCAATGATGTACACCCAGGCTTATCTAGCATTACATCTTTTCCAGCCTCCATACATTCAATAGCTAAACCAGCTCTTTTACTTGGTATATCAGCAATCAATACAAGATCTATCTCTGGATTTGATAACAAATTTTGTTTTTCGTTTTCTCTTTTTATCGAAGGATATTTTTTTTTAAAATCTTGAGTAATTTTATTATCTCCATCGTTCCACCAACCAATACATTCGCAACCAAGATCAAGCATTCCTTTCAGTTGACCAAAAATATGTCTATGCTCTGTTCCAATAGCAGCTAATTTTAATTTTTTCATATTGATAGNTCTCCAATTCAAATCTTTACTAATATACCTTTATTTGAAGATTCAATTAAAGCATCAATTAAAGTATGCACTTTTAATGCTTCCTCACCTGAAACAATAGTTGATTTATTATCATTCAAAGAAAGTGCAAAATTTTTTATTAGACTTTTATGCCAATCAAATGGAAATGCCATTGGATCAGCACTTCCTCCAGTCCCCGAAGTCTCCCCAAACTCTTCTATTTTATTGTTCTGCCATTGGATTATTAAAGTTCCAGACTCTAATTTAGCTGATCCCTTTTCACAATTTAATATAATTGACTCTGGATACCCAGGGTATGATGAAGTGCTTGCCATAAGAGAGCCTATAGCTCCATTTTTAAATTTAAATGCTCCAGAAACAAAATCTTCTGCTTCCATTATATGAAATGGGGTTCTTTGAGATATAGCTTGAACTGCTTCAACNGGACCAACTAAACTAATCATTAAATCTAAAGTATGAATAGCNTGACTGATTAATACACCACCACCATCTCTTTCATATGTTCCNCTTCCTGGTTCATCATANTATGATTGATCACGCCACCACGGTATATTTACTTGNACAGAATAAATTGGGCCTAGTTTATTTTCATTAATTAATTGTTTTAACTTTTTAGAAGACTCTCGAAAACGGTGTTGAAAGACTATACCTAAACTTACTTTATTTTTATGACAAATATCTACAATCTTCTCAGCCTTTTCAGTAGATCTTTCAATTGGTTTTTCCATTAAAATATGTTTTCCTGCTCTACTCAATTTATCAACTAATTCTAATCTTTGATTTGGTGGTGTAATAATAATTACCATATCAATTTCTGAATTTTCAGAAATATCTTCAATCGTATTTGCGGTTGCAAAATTATAATTTTCTGCAAATAATTTACGTTTTTCTTCATTTCTAGAGAAAACNCCTTTGACTTCAATAATATCTTTAAGGTCATTAAGAGCAAGAGCATGAGGTTTTGCTGCCATACCCGTACCAACAACTCCAATTCCTATTTTTTTTAAAGACATTAGGTTTTATTTTTTTTTATCGATTTTCCGTTTGTTCCAAATAAATGCATAGATGAACGATCTAAACGTAAAAATAACTTATCTCCTTTTGAAACTTTATATTGACCTGTTTGGTGAACAATCAATTGTGAGATTCCAACCGTATTACAGTAAAAATATGTCTCACTTCCAAGTTGCTCTGAATAATCCACCGTAACTTCAAAGTCAGAATCCTGTTTTTCACAAATATAAATGTATTCTGGACGAACACCTAAAGTATAATCTTGATCTGCTTCAATGTCTTCTTGCCACTTTATACTAAAACATTCTGAGTTTAATATTATCTCATTTCCTTTTTTAATAGATTTAATATTCATAAAATTCATCTTTGGTGAACCTATAAATCCCGCCACAAAAGTATCTTTTGGATTATTATATAAATCTAAAGGTGCTCCAGTTTGAGCAACATAACCTTCATTTAGAACAACAATCTGATCTGCAAGTGTCATAGCTTCAACTTGATCATGAGTAACATAAATCATAGTTCCTCCAATTTTTTCATGTAATGCTGATAATTCTTTTCTCATTGTAACCCTCAATTCTGCATCTAAATTTGATAGAGGTTCATCAAATAAAAATGCTTTTGGATCTCTTACAATGGCACGACCAATTGCCACTCTTTGTCTTTGGCCACCCGACAAGGCTTTTGGTTTACGCTGCAAATACTCTTCAATCTGAAGAAGTTTTGCTGCACTGTTAACCTTTTCTTGAATTGTTTTTTTATCAACTTTTAAGTTTTCTAGAGAGAAAGCCATATTTTTAAAAACGGACATATGCGGATACAATGCATATGATTGGAATACCATTGCCAGACCTCTCTCTGAAGCTGGTATATTACTAACCTCTTTTCCTTCTATTAAAATTTCACCTGATGTAATTCTTTCCAAGCCCGCTATGATTCGTAGAAGAGTAGATTTTCCACATCCCGATGGGCCAACAAGTACAAGAAATTTTCCACTTTCGACTTTTAAATCTACTCCATGAATAACTTCAGTTTTATCATAACTTTTAAAAATATTTTTTAAAATTATTTCAGTCATCTGTCCCTCCTTAAAAGGGCTTGATGTGGCTCAGCTCTTTGTAAACGTGTAGGTGGCATACCTTTTAAAATTTGCCTTATATCACCCATCATCATTTCTCTAATATTTTTATAGGAAAAATGCATAGCTCCTGCAACATGAGAGGTAAATAAAATATTAGACTCTTTTCTAAATGATGCATTTAAAGGGACCGGTTCTTCAGGAAACACATCTACTGCTGCCCTATAATTATTTTGTTCAGCTAGCATAATAAATTCCTCAAAATCAAGTATCTCCGCCCTACTAACAAGTATAATTGAACTATCTTTCTCTATTAGTTTTAATTTTTCTTTATTTATAAAACCTTCATTTTCACTTGTTACTCCAGCAAGTATGAAAATAAATTTATTTTTTGATAATAAAATATCTAAAGACACAGCATGCACACCTTGGGACTCCAAATATTCTTTTGATAGCCAGGGGTCATAAACAGAAACATTACAATTAAAAGGTTTTAAAAGAGGTAATAAGCTTTTAGCTAAATTTCCAAAACCAATAAATCCTACATCAGAATTGAATAAAGAATATGCCTTACCGTTTCCTTTTATTCCATATTTTTCTTCAGATTTAAGGAATTTATTATAATTTTGCAGAGTGCCTCTTGATAAGGAGATAGCGTATCCGACACAAGCCTCAGCAACTGCTGGAGCCATAGCGGGTGCTGCTGATAAGACATATATTCCTTTTTTATGCGCTTCTATATAATCTATATTTGGCTCCCAATTACATTTAACATTTATTATTGCTTTTAATTTTTTTGCCTTATCCAATCTTTCTTTAGGCATACTTGTTTGTCCAACAATAATTTCAACATCCGATATATTGTCTTCCACTAGCTCCTCAGAAGCTCTGCTTCCAAAATGGGTAACTAAATTAGAAATTTCATTTAATTCTTTTTCTACATCAGGTGTAAATACCATTTCAGCGTTTCTTGGATGTGGATCAAAAAAAATAAGAGGTTTAGATGCCATTACTTCATACCTGTACTAGCTATTCCTGTCGTTATAAATTTTTGAAGGTAAGTAAATATCAAAGCAATTGGCAGAAGAGTAAGCATTGTCATGGCCAAAACATAATTCCATTGACTTGTTAATTCACCATGAAAGGCATTTAATGCAATTTGTAGTGTGTATACTTCACTTTTAGACAGAACGATAAGAGGCCATAAGAAATCATTCCATCTCCACATAATTGAAAAAATTGCTAACACTGCAATTGCTGGTATCGATAATGGTAGGACAATCCGCCAATAAATTGCCCACTCGCTAGCATGATCCATTCTTGCTGCTTCAATTAATTCTCTTGGTAAAGTTAGCATGTATTGTCTTAACAAAAATACACCTGTAGGTGTGGCTGCCCCAGGTAAAATTACTCCCCATAATGAATTTATCATTCCAAAATTTGCAATAACATAAAAGACTGGAACTAAAATTATTGTAAGAGGTATTAATAACGTTCCAATTACAAACACAAGTGCTACATTTTTTCCTCTAAATTCATAAATAGAAAGAGCATAAGCGGCCATAGAATTAATTATAAGAGTTATTATTGTAGCTACCACTGTAACAAAAATGGAATTTTTAAAATAAAGTAAAAAGTTATATTTTCTAAGTGGATCTAAATAATTTTCCCATTGAACACTGAATTCTCTAATTTTTTCTCTTTTATCAATTGGAATTTTATACTTTTTTTCATTATCTTTTGGATCAACCATTTTTGAAGTAATTCCTACTCTTTTAATTTCAGCCAGCTGAGTAATACTACCGTCTTCCAAAGTAACATTGTAAAGTGATAAAGGTTTATCATACCCATCAACTTCCAATTGTATTTGTGAGAGAGGAAGAATTGTGGGAGGGTACTCTTGAATTCCAGCATTAGTTTTTACTGAAGATAGTCCTAACCAAATGATCGGCCCAAACATTAAAAAGACACCTAAAAATAAATAAAAATATGAAAAATAGTCTGTCCAATGCATTTTATCTTTATATTTTTTTTGAGTAATAATATTTTTTATTAAAGATGTACTATTTGTCATTTTATATTTCTTGATGTTTAGTTTCTTTACTTCTTGATAAATACAGTTGGATTAAAGTTAAGAACAATAATACAATTCCTAGAACCATAGATGCGGCAGCAGCAAGACCAAAATTTTGTACGGATCCAGATGATGCAAAACCAGTGGTGAATATATATTGAACAATTAATGATGTTGAAGTTCCAGGGCCACCACCTGTTAGTACATATATTTCATCAAATGTTTGAACTCCTTTAATTGAAGCAAGTATAAATACGACGAGTAAATTTGGCATTAAAAGTGGGAGAGTTATTCTAAAAAAAATTCTTTCTCTGCTTGTTCCATCCATTTCAGCAGCCTCATATAAGTTAGGAGGAATTGCCTGAAGGCCAGCAAGAACTATTAAAGTGTAAAAACCCATATGCGCCCAAATTGATACAAAAATACTTGAAGTCATCGCCCAACCGGGATCGGTTAAAAAAGAAAACTTATCACCACCATTTGCTTCAATGACAGCATTTAGTATCCCATTTTTTAATAGTATCCATTGCCATATTAATCCAACAACAACAGGAGATAACAAGACGGGGAAAAAAAATACAGATCTAAAAAAACCTCTTCCAATAATTTTTTTATTTAAAATTACAGCTGTGAGCAGTGAAAAAAAAATCATTAAGCCAACTTGAAAAATAACAAAAAATACTGTGTTATAAACACCTCTCCAAAAAAAATCTTCTGTACAAGTATTGGCGTTTAAATAGTTTTCACAAGAGAACAAAGCATTATAGTGTTTAGGGCCTGAAAATTCTCTATTTGAGAAAAGTAATTCATCTCCACCTGTCAGAGAAAATGCTACATTGACGCCAAGTGGGACTATTACAAACAAGCCAAAAAAAATTAAATTAGGTAATAAAAAAATATAAGGCATATTTCTAACACCAATAATTTTTTGTATAGGCCACATAATAACATCAATGGCATTCATTAAAAATCCAAAAGGAATATTAAAAACTCTGATGAAAAAATTTTTAATGTTAATTCTTATATTTTTCATTAAATTTTGATTAAAAGAAAAAGCTGCTCAATTTGAGCAGCTTTTTCTTTTAATTAAAATTTAATGAAAAATATAAGAATTAACATTAAAAATTTTTTCATCAGAGTTTTTAATATT
>PAIR01000039.1 GCA_002704905.1 Fidelibacterota bacterium | reverse complement strand
AGGCAAATAAAAAATATGAGTTGAGCTGGAAATGGACCCTGCAATCAGGTCAGGCATATACACCCATCAATGGATATTTTATGGAAAACTTACCTGGGAATCCTGAATTTCAATATCGAACAATTCCAGGCACAAGAAATGGCGGACGTTACCCTGCTTATCATCGTTTAGATCTTGGTTTAGTACGTCATTCTAAATTTAGAAACGCAAAATTTGATGTATTTTTTCAAATAATTAATACTTATAACAGAAAGAACGTTTTTCGTTATGTTTATAACTTAGGTAGTATATATAATGGAATAGACGATGATGGTGATTGGGATGTGCTAAAACATGATAAAAATAAAAACAAACGACCTGATGTTGGTGAAACAAACGTTGACGAAGCTGATGAAGGTCGAATTCAAAGACAGCCCTTAAATATTTTTCCTATTATTCCAACTATAGGTATCACTTTTGAATTTTAAATCATATAAAAAGTTAATCGTTATTTCAGGATTGATATTTATTGGATGTGAAATTCAAGATGTTGATTCGCCTTACATAGAAAAAATTGCAGTTTTTGCAAATATTCAAGCTAATCTACCTATGCTCGATACACTTTTTGTTTCAAGAACTGCTGCGATTGATGAAAAAATTGATGCTGAACAACTTTGGATCTCTAATGCTATTGTCAAAATTTCAGACGGAAACCAAATAGAAACCGCATTTCCAGTAATGGGAAGGCCGGGCCGATACTTAACCCGAAAAGATTATATTTATAAACCTGGGACAAAATACACTTTAAAAGTGGAAATTGATGGAAAAATACTAACCGCTGAAACAACCACACCAGAAAAAATGGTGATTGAATCAGTAAAAGATGCTGTNTATAAATGNAANGGTGAAACAATACCTATACCGTATATAAATACTAATAATGTATCCTTNTCTNAGNATGGTATNTTGCCAACTGGAANAATTGATACTGTNTCTTATAGGTCAGGAGAATGTTTTACNGCTAGCTTTGCCTCATATCCATTTATNGAGATTGACTTTAATGTTGAAGANTATAGTACTGTACGTATTTTAAACTTGGCACTTGAGGCAGATAAGTTGGGAATTGAACCAGAGGATATGGATTATAATAGTAATGGGATTAGAGACAGTTCATTTGTGAATTTAATATATGATACAACTCTTGTATACAAACTTTGGAAAGGAGAGTATTACCGNGATAAAAATAATAATCCTTATCGACAAAATCCATGGGTTTGGACCGTAGAAACTGCTCCAGTAAATATGAGTTGGTTATTTTTTAATTATTACGGACTACAATTGATTATTTTCCAAGCAACAGATAATAATTATTATGAATACCTAAAAGGTGACCCATTAAATCAAAATATTTATTCACTACCCAATTCAAACATTGAGGGTGGTTATGGANTATTNTCTTCAACTTACGCAAGTTATTTCTTAGTATANCTTAAACCGGAACNATAATGAAAAAACTATTATTGGTATTAATAATTATTATAGGATGTGAAAAAGAATCCAGCTCAAATCCAAAAGGATTGAAAACGGAAAATTTAATNTTAATTACNCTGGATGGNGTTCGTTGGCAAGAGGTTTTTCAAGGTGCAGATAATCGAATTATAATGAATAATGTCAAAGATGAAAAAATTCGAGAAGAAACACTAAAAGCGTATTGGTTNGAGGATGAAAAAGNACGNAGAAANAATCTNATGCCGTTTTTATGGAGNACTGTAGCAACAAAGGGGCAGATTTACGGCAATAAGACTAAGGGAAGCGTTATGCATTTGACTAATCCATATTTTTTCTCTTACCCAGGGTATAATGAATTATTGGCTGGTTTTAGTGATGATAGTGTAAAAAGTAATGACAAAATTTTTAATCCAAACCTGAATATTTTAGAATTTATGAATCAACAAGATGGATTTAAAAACCGGGTGGCTGCTTTCGCATCATGGGATGTATTTGATTGGATAATTAATAATGAGAGAAATGATTTTACAATCAACTCAGGAGCTTTTCCTTTAAAAGATAATCTATTGACCCCAAAACAGCAGTGGATGAATACTTTTGTTTCAGATCTTCCCTATGAAGGATATGGAACTGGCGTTCGATGGGATGCTCTTACTCATGAATATGCTGTTGAATATTTAAAATTAAATAAACCTCGATTGCTCTATATTGCTTATGATGAACCTGATGAGTTTGCCCACCAGAAAAAATATGCTCAATATCTTTCAATGATTAATCGTCTAGATAGCTATATCTCTTCAATTTGGCGATGGATAGAGACTCATGATATGTATCGAAATAAGACCACTCTAATCATTACCACGGATCATGGTCGAGGAGAATATTTGGAAGATCGCTGGGGATCCCACGGACAGGATATTCCCGGTGCTGAGTTTGTCTGGGCTGCAGCAATCGGTCCAGATACTCCTGTCATTGGAGAAGTGACTCATACAGACACGGTAAGCACAAATCAAATTGGGGCAACTATTGCCCATTTATTAGGTTACGACTATAAAAGTAATCGGAAAGTAGGCTCAGTAATTAAAAAAATGATTCAGTCTAATTGACTAAGGTGAACCTACGCCATGAATCCATACAAGTTGACCACCTAGGTAGGCAGTAAAGAATACAGTCCCCACAAGAAGGAATAGAAAAGCAAATGCGAGTTTATCTATTCTTTTGTTTTCCATATTCTTAAAGAATAAATAAACCCATCCAATCAGAAGTACGATGGACCCCCATGTAACAATATTGCCAAGGGTTTTGTGTAGATTGATCATTTCTAATAGTGCTGTATTATAACCCATCTCGCCGGCTTTATTGAATTCCCATTCGCCTGTAATTGATGAAAAAATAGAAAAAAAAGCNCTTAAACCTAAAAGCCACATGCCTACGACACGGCAAATCCAATTTGGCCGTGTCAGGTGCACCCCTTGAAGTAACAGGGCGCCAAACAGAAAAGCTATGGGGAAATGAACCAGAACTGGATGGTAAGGAAAGTTCATAACATAAAATTAAAACAAAAAACCCTACTTTTCAGTAGGGTTTTATATTGTAGCCCGTAGGGGAATCGAACCCCTGTTGCAGGAATGAAAATCCTGAGTCCTAACCACTAGACGAACGGGCCCAAATGTCCAATTGTTTCAAATTAACGGTGGCGAAGTTATAGGACTTGTAAATAAATCGCCAAATCAAATCTATTAATTTTTAGTTACATCCAAAATATCAAGGAGTTCACCCCTCTGGTGCAGTTCCATAGTAATGTCTGCGCCACCAATTAGTTTTCCTTTAACGAATAATTGAGGGATTGTGGGCCATCCTGATTGTTCAGATAAGCGTAATCGAATTTCAGGATCAGAAAGTATATTTATATCTTTNTAATCCACACCATAATGGTTCAAAATCTGTACGACCTGATTAGAAAATCCACACATGGGCATTTCTTTGGTGCCTTTCATGTAAAGGATTATAGGGTTTTCAGAAATGTCTGTTTTGATNTGTTCGGATAATTCCATAATAATTTCCTATGAATTGTGTTNTGTCCACTCAGTGGGCGAATATGTTTTAAGCTGTAGGGCATGGATCTCTTTTGTCATATGAGNACCGACGGCTTTGTATACAGTTTGGTGTTGTTCTACCAAAGTTAATTCATCAAATGTTTCACTAATNACAACAGCACTAAAGTGATCTTTTGTACCAGTTGTATCAACCACTTCAACTTTAGCATCAGGGATGCCTGTTTCGATTAATGCTTTAACTGCATCAGTTTCCATGAATATGAGTCCAATATTTGTGGAAAAATTACAACTGGTTTCTTCATAATTTATAAAAATTATGTATTATTCATAACAACTAGTATATTTGAATAACCAGTTAATTCTCCCTTAAGATACTTCCTTATTTCTACATTATTTCCCAATTTCATATCGAATATTTGAGGGAATAATGAAACTTTATAGTTGGAATGTAAATGGTATTCGGGCCGCAGAAAAAAAAGGGTTTTTAGATTGGCTAGATGAAACCCAGCCGGATGTTATGTGCCTCCAAGAAACCAAAGCAAGAGTCGATCAACTTGGTTCATCCCTGATAGAAGACCATGGCTATCATACCTTTTGGCATTCAGCTGAAAAAGCTGGTTATAGCGGTGTGGCGACATTTTGCAAGGAAGAACCTCACTACGTTCAAATGGGTTTGGGTATTGACCGCTTTGATTCTGAAGGGCGTGTTCTTATCACTGAGCATGATAATTTTTTTCTTTATAATATTTATTTTCCCAATGGACAGAAGGACGAAACCCGCCTTCAATACAAACTTGATTTTTATGACGAACTTCTACCTATTATAAATGAACAAGTAGATAATGGTAATAATGTAATAGTTACAGGAGACTGGAATACNGCTCACCATCCTATTGATCTTGCNCGCCCGAAGGATAATGTAAAAACATCTGGGTTTATGCCTATTGAAAGGGAACGTTTAGATACCTATCAATCTCATGGGTGGGTAGATACATTTCGTTATTTTCATGATGAGGGTGATAGGTATTCTTGGTGGACGTATCGCTTTGGTGCTAGAGATCGTAATGTGGGGTGGCGTATAGATTATTTTTTTGTNAATGAAGGTATTCTGGATCAATTAGATGATGCAAATATCCATGATGATGTAATGGGATCCGATCATTGTCCAGTATCATTAACATTNAAAGAGACAGGCCTTTAAATAAATAATTAAAAAAGTAGGTCAACAGCGATGGCATCAGCAAAAGCATAACCCTCTTCTGTTAACNTTAATCGGTTCCCCTCTTGGATCAGATATTTTCCCCATTTGTATTTAATATCAACTATCCTTTGATNAAACTTGGATTTGAATTCATTNGAAATATTTTCAAGGTTTATNCCTTTATTAATGCGCAAACCAAAGCCGATTAATTCATTGGTNTAGTTTTTTCTTGTCAGCTTTTCAATATGTTGAAGTGGAGAATCTCCTTTTACCAGTTTATTGATGTAACTATCTAAATCATTGATATTTGAAAACCGGCTTTTTCCGTCAAATCCATGGGCTGATGGTCCAAATGCCAAATAGGGATCAATCTCCCAGTAATGAAAATTATGATTGCATTCAAGTTTTGGTTTGGACCAATTTGATATTTCATATTGCCTATAACCGTAATCTGCCATGGTTGATTGAGCCCAACGGTAATATGCAGCANTTTGATCATNGTTGGGCATTTTGACTTTTCCTCTATTCACGTATTGATAGAGTTGAGTACCTTTTTCTACTGTCAACGAATAACAGGACATATGTTCAGGACCAAGATCAAGTATGCGTTTCAGGTCGNTTTTCCAAATTTTCATGGTCTGGTTTGGAATGCTAAAAATGAGATCACAATTAATATTNTCAAATCCCGCTTTTCTTGNNGTNTCAAACGTNCTAAACACCTCTTCCGGACCATGAATCCTCGTTAAGAATTGTAGAAGTGACGGTTGGAGAGATTGTACTCCTATTGAGATCCGATTCACACCTAATGCTCTAAATGACTTTAGTCGTTCCAATGGNGCTTCACCTGGGTTGGCCTCCAGAGTGAATTCAGATACATGAGTTAGCTCAAACTTTTTATCTAAGGCTTTGATCAAGCTCTCTAATTGATAGGGCGACATAAGACTTGGGGTNCCGCCACCAATAAAAATGGTATCGATAATCCAATCTCTAGTATCTGTTTCACAAATTTCAATTTCCTTGATGAGNGCCTCAAAGAAAGTTGGTATGGCTTCATCTTTATCTGCTACAGAATAAAAGTCACAATACATACACTTTACCTTACAAAAGGGCATATGGATATAAATGCCAGACTTAGGCATTGATCACGTCAATGATTATTCTGTTAGAGTAAGGAGATCATCCCGAATTAGGATGAGAATGGCTGATTGNGGCATAATAAGATAATCTTCATTTTCTATTTTGACCTCAATGGAGGCCTTATTCACNAAAAGTGCCATATCGCCTACTTCAGCTTGAGGGGGGATGTATTTTACAGAACCACCATCATTGGTTGACCATGGTTCATCCATGTTTTCTTCTGGGTTTCCAAGTGGGATACCTGGACCTACTTCAACCACGATACCACTTAATACTTCTTGCTTCTCAATAACACTAGGAGGTAAGTAGAGACCCGCTTTAGATTTTTTTTCACCTTTATCAGGTCGAATCAACACACGATCGCCNACCACAAGGATTTGTTTATTTTTACTTTGCATNATAGAAATTAGGTGCGTTTTATCAGTTCAATCAAGTACGATGAAACAATTGGATTTTAGTAATAGATTATCGGAAATTTATTAAATGGATGTACAAGTAAAGATAGTGAAAACAGCAATACAAAAGGAGTCAGTTCAATCTATTCGAAGAGATGTATTTATTCGAGAGCTGAATATTCCAGAAAATATTGAGATTGATGCCAATGAAGATGCCGCTACATATGTATTGGCTTATGTAGACAAAAAACCCGTGGGTACGGCTCGTTGGAGGAAAACAGATTCAGGTTTTAAATTGGAACGGTTCGCTGTTTTAGATACATTTAGATGTAATGGTATAGGAGAGGAAATGACCCAGTTTATATTAAATAATTTGGATAAATCTCAATTGATATATTTAAATGCTCAATCAGACGCAATTGGATTTTATAAAAAACTCGGGTTTGTATCCGTTGGAATTGAATTTGAAGAAGCTGGCATCCAACATCAAAAAATGACATATAAGAAGGGAGAATAAGCGAAAGCAGTCGTTTTTCCATCTTAAATTCACCCTTATATTCATCATGATTACATTAATTCAAAAGCCAAAGAAATAAGATCAATGTCAGGCTCAGTTTATAGTCGCATGGGACAATTGCTTTTCCGCTTTTGGCCCTATATCATCATATCATCCGTCTCAGCAATTGTATTTGTATTGCTGAATAGTACCTCTATGTGGCTGGTAGCTTCCTTGATTAATAATGTTTTATCTGATTTTGACAAGATTGTCCAATCGCAAATGGAATGGGCTATAAAGCCTGAATTGACTATGAATGAGAAGTTAAAATACTGGACCAATCTTCTTATTCTTCGAGAAACGCCTTCGGAATCTTTAAAGGTATTGTGCATAACACTTTTAGGTGTATTTTTTACGAAGAATATTTTTTTATACATTAAAAATATTCTTCTTAGAATTGTAGAATTAAAACTNGTAAAAGATATTCGAGACCGCTTATATAAGCATATTCAAACCCTTTCCTTAGGATACTTTCACAAAAAACAAACCGGCTCTATTACTTCTATTGTTATGAATGATGTAGAGCAGCTTCAGGTAGCCCTTGGAGTGGCCTTTCAGCGCCTTTTTGTGGAGCCCATCAATATACTCACATTTGTCACGATATTATTTATTATTAGTTGGAAACTAGCTCTCATAGCTGTTGTAATTATACCTTTAGCAGGGATTACAATAGTAGGTATTGGAAGAAGTATTCGCCGGAAATCACGNCGAACTCAGGCAAAGATCGCTGAAATCATGCAAATTTTGACAGAAACNCTTTCATCCATCCGGATAGTTAAAGCTTTTGTAAATGAAAAAGAGGAAGTAAAAAGATTTAATAAAGAAAGTGAAAATTATTTTNNACTCCTTTTANAAAGGGCACGNCTGGGCCTGATTTCTGCGCCAATAACCGAAAGTTCTGGTGTGATTATTGGTGTTATCCTTTTGTGGTATGGTGGTATGGAGGTTTTGACCAATAAGACTGTAAGTGGAGAAGATTTTATTCGATTTATCGTTNTTCTTTTTTCCATTCTGGGNCCAATCAAACAGATGAGTAATGTAAATTTGAANATTCAAGCAGGAGCAGCTTCTGCCGAACGTATTTTTGAACTTTTGGATACGCCACCAGAAATTGTTGAAGATCCAAATCCTGTAGATTTGGGAGATTTCAAAGAATCTATTGTATTTAATAAAGTTCATTTTGAATATAATGACGGAGATGATCGTGTATTGGATGAGGTTGANTTCTCAATTAATAAAGGAGAGGTAGTGGCTATGGTGGGGCCAAGTGGCTCTGGAAAATCAACTATCGCCGATTTGATTCCTCGGTTTTATGATGTATCAAATGGTTCTATTCAGATTGATGGCCATGATCTGAGGAAAGCCACATTATCATCCATTCGTGGGAATATGGGTATCGTAACGCAGGAAGTGATTCTATTCAATGATACTATTCGTAACAATATTGCTTATGCTCAACCAAATGTAAGCGAAGATGCTATACGTAGAGCTGCTAAAGCGGCCAATGCTTTGGAATTTATTGAACAAACTCCCAAGGGTTTTAACACTTTGATTGGAGAACGTGGTGTGAATTTATCAGGTGGACAGAAGCAACGGTTGGCCATTGCTCGNGCTTTATTAAAAAATCCACCGATCCTTATTTTGGATGAAGCCACTTCAGCTTTGGATACCGANTCAGAAAAAATGGTTCAAAAGGCCATTGANACACTTATGAAGGATCGAACAGCCTTGGTGATTGCTCACCGGTTATCAACAGTTCAGAATGCCGACAAGATAATTGTAATCGATAAAGGGCAGGTTGTTGAAACGGGAACNCATAAAGGATTATATGAAAATGATGGATTGTATCGACGCCTATATGATATTCAATTTGAGCAAATCTAATTCATGGGNAAAAAACTAAATATATTCTTCAGTAACTCTATCTCAGCCCATAAATGGGGTGGAGGAGAAAAGTGGATGATAACAGCTGCAAAAGGATTAAGTAAGCGAGGGCATTGTGTCAGGGTATCTGGTAAAACCAATTCGATATTTTTAGATAAAGCAAATGAAAANGGTTTAAACACGGTCCCNTTAAATTTTTTTGAAGATTATAGTCCATTTAAAATATGGCATACCAAACGGATTTTAATTAGAGAGAAAGTGGATGTTATCATTCTTAATTTAAAGAAGGATATTCGTGTTGCAGGTATAGCTGCACGAATGGCAAAAGTNCCTGTCATCATTGCNCGTAATGGCATTCAACTTTTTAGAGATATNTGGAAGCATAAAAAAACGGCTGGATTGGTCGACGGTATTATTACTAACACAAACTCAATTCGTGATATTTACAATCAATTTCCATGGATGGATAATAAAAAAACAAAAGTGATCTATAATGGTTTAAAAATGAATGGTGTAATNGATCAGGTCAATATCCATAATATATGGAATATTCCAAAGNATAACATAATTTTTGTTGCAGCTGGACGTCTAACAATTCAAAAAGGATTTGATTTATTAATNGATGCAGTCTATCAGTTAAAAGGGAAAACAAAACCCTTTTCTGTGTTAATATCTGGATCGGGAAAAGAATGGAGCAACTTAGAGCGACAAATTGATCAAAAAGGATTAAAAGGCATTGTAAAACTTATTGGGTTCCAAAATAATTTATCTCAGATAATAAATGCAGCTGACTTTGTTCTCATGCCATCTCGTCACGAAGGTATGCCTAACGTAGCTATGGAGAGTATGGCTTTAGGAAAACCTGTATTTGCATCAAATGTTAATGGCATACCAGAGCTGATAAAGCATCGTNATTCAGGATATATTCTAGATTCGTTAAGTGTGAACAAGATTTGTGACGCTATCCAGTTTGCCATTAACAATCATGGAAGTGAAGAAATTAATAGATGGGGGATTACAGCAAAAAATAAAATAGCCACTCATTTTACATTAACTGAAATGTTGNATCAGTTGGAATCTTACTTCTATAGTCATATCAATTATTTGCACAGATAAGACAGTTCAAGATGATTAAGGTCCTTTTCGAAAATCATCATCTTTATTATTTACCTAATTTCATTCCCATTATGAGTGAAATGAATCGGCGTGGTGAGTATGAGATTCATGCATCCATCCCAGCTACAATGCCGGAAGAAGAAAAGGCAATTTTTTATAAATCTTGTAATGAGTTGAATATTCAAACAATTTCAAACGATGATGAGGCTAAACGTAACCAATCAATAAAAGATTCTGCATATGATGTAGTTGTGGTTGGCAATGTGGGACAGTTAAATCAAATTGTTAATGATAAAACTTTGGCTGTTATGGTATATCATGGGATTGGCCTAAAGCAGTCTTATTACAATGATATTGACTCACGGATCGATCTGCGTTCAGTAGAATCTGAATCTCGGATGTCTGAATTAAAGGCTCANGGTCACCAAAATTTAGTTCTTACAGGATTTACAAAATGTGACCCCCTTTTAACATTAGATCAAGAAATGAAATTGGGGTCTCTTGGTTTGAATCATAANCAAAAAACTGTATTATATGCCCCCAGCTTTTACCCCACTTCTATNGATCAGTTTTTGCCAATCCTTGGCAAGTTGAGTTATGAAACTAATATTATTATAAAACTTCACAATTTTAGTTGGTACCAAAATCAATATGCTTATCAAAGTGAGGCTNTTTCAAAGTTGGATTCTGCNTTTGAAAATATATATTTAGTACCACCTAAGGATTACAATATTATCCCATACTATGGTGTCTCAGATCTTCTTGTTTCAGATATTTCTTCAACTATGTTTGAATATCTGTATATGAACAAACCTATCATTATGGCGGAGTGTTTTTCTCTTAGATTAAAACATCGGTTGTTTCACAAACGCTTTTTAATGAAAATTGATCAAGAACGAATGGAGGCTGTAGATTTTGCATTTCGTTTGGATAATGCAGAAGATTTACCTTCGTTAGTCTATCATGGATTGGAATATCCCATGGACTTAGAGAATGAACGGTTGGCAGCTCAAACTCAATATTTATATCGAGTTGATGGAAAAGCATCTAGTCGATTGGTGGATGCCATTGCAGAAAAATTATTGGAAGGTCATNCTTGAGAATTGGNGTTTATTGTCCAAATTGGGTGGGAGATGCAGTCATGGCGATTCCATTTTTTAATGCCATTAGGCAACAGCATCCAGATGATAAAATATTTGCAATATGCAAATCATCGGTTGAACCAATTTTCAAAAACCACTTAGCCATTAATGAAATCATATCATTNCAGAAAAAAGACTTATACGGAATACGAGCAAATAGAAACTCAGGGCGTAGCTTAAAAGCAATGGATTTGGATGTATTTTATTTATTATCTAATACATACAGATCTGCCTATTTAGCTAAAAAATCAAAAACTCCAATGCGTATTGGATATCCTGGTCAGTGGCGGACATCTATGTTGACGGATGTAGTGGATCGGCCTAAAGAAAAAATGCATCGGTATAAAAAATATTTAAAATTATTGATGAACCAAAATATTGATTCCAAATCTATGCTCAATCCTGGAATNATTATTTCCAAAGAAGAAAAAAAATGGGCTCGCACTACATTATCTAAGTTAGGAATTCATGAATTTATTGCCTTGTTTCCTTTCAGCGTAGCAACCTCAAGAAGTTTACCAAAACAAAAAATTCTGGAACTCTTGGAAAAAACCGATGAGTCTATTATAATTTTTGGCGGCAAGGGCGATAAGTATAACGGCGAGAATTTAGTNGGAACATCTAAAAGAAGTAATATTCATTCACTTGCTGGTCTCTATAATCTTAGANAGAGTATGGCATTGATTTCACAATCTAAAGGTGCTATCGCTTCCGATAGTGGCCTTGGACATATTTCGGGAAATTTGGGTATTCCAACTGTGACACTATTTGGTGCGGGCGATGCTGCACAGACTAGACCACTTGGTGGTCAAACACATGTTATTAATGCTGATGTCCATTGTAGCCCCTGTTTAAAAAATAAATGTTTTAATCGGAATGAGCCACTTTTGTGTTTAGAAGAAATTAAACCCAAAGCGGTGTGGAAAATATTATCAGAACTTGGATTGTCATGACAGATTTAATTTTTTATTCNTTTAATAAAATCGATCAAGAATCACTATTTTACNGTCTGCATTTAAAAGATTTAAAAGAAAGATTAAAATGGACAATTTAAAAACTAAAGGAAAACTAGGTATCCTTATTCCAGGAATGGGAGCCGTTGCTAGCACACTTATCGCAGGTGTTGAAGCAATTAAAAGTAATAAATCAAAACCAATTGGAAGTATGTCACAAATGGGAACAATTCGATTAGGCAAGAGAACGGAAAATCGTGTTCCATTGATAAAAGATTTTGCTCCACTAGCAGATTTGGAAGATTTGGTATTTGGCGGTTGGGATATTAATAATGAAAATTTATACGAAATATGTATTCGAAATGGTGTTTTGGAAAAATCATTGGTAGATGATATGAAATCATATTTAAAAAGTGTTGAAATTTGGCCTGCAGTATTTGATAAAAAATATGTTCGCAGATTAGATGGTGATTATATCAAAACTGGTGCAAATAAAATGACATTAGCTGAACAATTAGAAGAAGACATTAACAATTTTAGGAAAAAATATAATACGAGAGCTATTGTCATGATTTGGTGTGGAAGTACCGAAATATTTTTTAAGGCAAATGATGTTCATTCCACCATAGATAAA
This sequence comes from Fidelibacterota bacterium, assembly GCA_002704905.1. Lineage (GTDB taxonomy): Bacteria > Fidelibacterota > Marinisomatia > Marinisomatales > TCS55 > TCS55. Next base: position 21,754 of record PAIR01000039.1, on the reverse strand, counting down.
TTCGAAACAGGTTTAATTAATAATGACCCTGAAATTTCACCAAGTATGATTTATGCTTACGCAGCTCTTAAAAATGGTATTCCCTTTGCTAATGGTGCACCAAACTTGACTGTGGATATCCCTGCTCTAATCGAACTTTCAAAAAAAACAGGAACTCCAATTGCTGGTAAAGATTTCAAAACGGGACAAACGCTCATGAAAACTATACTTGCTCCCGGTTTAAAGGCCCGTCAGATTGGGATTAATGGCTGGTTCTCAACAAATATACTTGGGAACCGAGATGGGGAAGTCTTAGACGATCCCGATTCTTTTAAAACAAAAGAAGAAAGTAAACTTAGTGTTTTAGACCAAATTCTTCAACCCGATATCTATCCTGACCTTTATAAAGACTTATATCATAAAGTCAGAATTAATTATTATCCACCTCGTGGCGATAATAAAGAAGGCTGGGACAATATAGATATTTTTGGATGGCTAGGTTATCAGATGCAGATTAAATTAGATTTTCTTTGCCGAGACAGCATTTTAGCTGCACCTATCTGTCTAGATTTAGTCTTGTTCTTAGATTTGGCAAAGAGAGCCGAAATGAGTGGTATTCAAGAATGGCTCTCATTCTTTTTTAAGAGCCCCATGACTCTTCCTGAGTTATACCCTGAACATGATTTATTTGTCCAACTCGCAAAACTTAAGAATACGCTTAGGCATATTATGGGTGAGGAATTAATCACTCATCTTGGGTTGGACTATTATGAATAATAATAAATGAAACTTATAATCATTGCTGCCGGTCAAGGAAGTCGTATCCGGGCCATAACAGATGGAATACCTAAAACATTACTTAGAATTAAGGGAAAATCTTTATTAGACCGAGTTTTAGAAAACGCCTTTACTGTAGGAATTGAAGAGGCTATAATTGTTACAGGTTACAAAAGTTCAGATCTTTTATCATATATTGAGAACAATAAATTTGAGACTAAAGTTAAAACTGTTTACAACCCGAATTGGGAGAAGGAAAACGGTTTGAGTGTTTTGGCTGCAAAACCGCTTATTCCTGATGGGGCGCCTTTTATGATCTCTATGAGCGACCACGTTTATGATACGAAATTATTAAGCAATATTTTCCAGGCTACTCTAGATAATTATGACGCTTTAGTAGGTTTGGATTATCGTATCAATAGTATTTACGATATTGATGATGGTATGAAAGTTTCGGTTGATAAAAATAACAAAACAAAAATTACAGGCATGTCTAAAACCTTATCAGAGTTCGATGCAATTGACTGTGGTGTATTTAAATGCAACTTTAGTTTTTTTAATGCATTGGAAGCCGCTAATGAATTAGGTAATTGCAGTTTGGCAGATGGTTGCAATTTATTTATTACAGAGAGTAGAATGGGTGGTGTGGATATCGGTGATTCATTTTGGATGGATGTAGATACGCCTGATGCTTTTGAAGCATTAGTTTAATAATTTTTTTGCTTAATATTAAATATGGCTGAAAAATTGAACTTTAATAAACTCATCTATTATTATGCTAATCAAGTATATGAATATTCATATGCAAAATTAATTTATAATCATCTTGGTGGAACTTTTTTAGTCCGGAAACCTAATCGAAAACTCCGTGCAAAATGGTATTTTCGCCAGAGTCAGCGTAGACTTAGCAGCAGTCCAAGTATTACTGAGGAACCAAATATCTTAGTTAAGAATGTGAATGGAATTCCATTTGACTTACCTGGAATTATTATTTCGAATAGCAATACAATTATTCAACGTAATAAAAATATCGCTAAAGCTATATTCATGGGGCATGGCACAGGTGATAAGCGTTATGGTGGGAAAGCGAGTGCGTTAACATCGTTTGATTATCACTTTATTTCCGGACCAAAACATATGGAGAAAATCAGAGATTCAAATATCAGAATACCAGAAAACAATTTAGTAAAAATTGGTAACGTCCGATTTGATGAAATCGTAAATAATAATATTGATATATCCAATTACGCAAATTACTTAGGTATAAAGGATCGAAAACGTAAAACTATTTTATATGCCCCAACGTGGAAATGGGGAGCAGGAACGCTTCATCAATATGGATACAAATTCTGTAAGGAGTTATCAAAAGAATATAATCTGATCATTCGGCCTCACTTTTTTGATCGAAAGTATATTCCTAAATTTAAATTATGGACTGATTTAAAAGGATTAAAACACATTTATTTTTCGAATCCTGCGAATATATTATCTAATGATACAATGTTCGATTTTGCTCTTTCAGATATGTTGATTAGTGATACATCCTCTATTCTGTATGAGTATTTGATTACACAAAAGCCAATTATTATAGCAAAAACTAAAAATGTGGATTTACATAATATGCCACCGGAATTAGATATATCTACAATCGCAAGACGATTTGAGGAAAAGAATAATATTTTGAAAGTTGTGGAAAGTGTTTTTAGTAATCATGACCCTAAGAATTATAATAAAATGCTTCATCAATGTTTTTATTATAATGATGGTAAATCGGTAGAAAGAATTTCAGATTTTTTATCCTCTGGAATAATATAATTAAACTCATAATTTATTTTTCATCTCAAGAATTATCTGCGGTAATTTATATATTATGAAAGCAGTAATTCTTGCCGCAGGAGTTTCTCGCAGACTCTATCCCGTTACCTATGAAATTCCTAAGTGTCTTATTACAGTTGGGCATCAAACCATTTTAGACAGGCAAATAAATGCCATTAAATCAGTTGGTATTACTCATATTATTATGGTAGTTGGGTATTACCGTGAATCGATCATGGATCACGTAAAAACCCAATTTCCAAACATGTCCTTTGAATTTGTTATTAACCATCATTATTTTGAAACTAACACTGGTTACTCATTAAGGCTATGCAATGCATCCATTAATAATGAACCCTTTTTGTTGATGAATGCTGATGTGCTTTATCCAGAAGAAGTTTTAAACCGGATAATCAATTCGGACTATGATACAATCCTTGCAGTTGAAATCAAACCCTGTGGCCGGGAAGAAGTTAAAGTCATTGAAGGAGAGAATAATCGCTTGGTAGCAATCGGGAAAGAGCTGATAGAGGATAATTCCTTAGGTGAATTTATTGGTGTCGCAAAATTTTCAGCTGAATTTTCAGCTGCTTTTGCAAAGTCTTTAGACCACCTTATTTCTTCCGGTGGTACTGCTGATTATTTTGAAGCAGCTATCAGTCCACTTATGTCTGAGCATAAAGTTTATCACGAAGATGTTTCTGATTTACCCTGTATTGAGATTGATTTTATTGAGGACCTTGAAAAGGCCCGCGAACTGGTCCAATCGGATTGGTTCAATTAATGTAGCGTGTTTCCCGACTATTTGATCATCGACTTTGATAGTACTTTTATCAACGGGGAATCCTTAGATGAATTGGCCAATTTTGTTTTAAGAAATCACCCAGAAAGAACTGAACGATTAGATAAGATTAAAAGCTTGACTGAGGCTGGGATGACAGGGGAGATTCCTTTTGATGTATCTTTGTCAAAACGAATGACTCTTTTGGATGCACATAGGAATGATGTGCAAATTGTTACCAGGCACCTAACAAAAAAGGTCACTCTTTCATTTAAAAAGAATCGCTCATTTCTTCAAAATCACACTTCTCAGATTGTGATCATTTCAGGTGGTTTCAAAGAAATGATCATACCAATCATTAGCAAATATGGTATCAATGAAAATCAGGTTTTTGCTAATGAATTTGTCTATGATGCCAATGAAAANATTATTGGTATTAATACAGAAAATGTTATGGCTCTTTCAGGTGGAAAGTGCCTTCAGGCAAACGCCTTGAAATTATCTGGTGAAATTCATGCAATCGGAGATGGCTTCACAGATTATCAATTAAAGGTTGATGGACCTGCAACCAAATTTTATGCTTTTACGGAAAATGTTAAAAGAAAAAATGTATGTAGTCTAGCAGATGGTGTATTGACCTGTTTTGATGATTATATACANACTATCCTTGATTAGGCAGATATTTATTAACCAATTTTTTATAAATTCCATTTCGATTTAAACTGAATCTGTAACAATTAAGGAAGCTATGCTCCAAAAAGTTCTCTCCGAAAAAATTCCCATATGGCAAGATGAAATTCGAACTCTAATCAATGAAAAAGGAGATAAAATTATTAGCAATGTCACCGTTGCACAGACCTACGGTGGTATGCGCGGAATTAAAGGTTTAACCTGCGAAACGTCTGCCGTATCAGAGGATAAGGGATTGATCATTCGTGGATATCCTTTACTGGATATCACCCATATTTCACCTGAAGAAGTTTTTTATCTTTTACTNACTGGTGATTTACCTAATGCGGATGCTATTGCGGATATTCAATCACAATTTAGAGCGAATCATCAGGTCCCAGACTATATTTGGAATTTGCTAAAAGCCATGCCTGAGAATTCTCACCCCATGACGATGTTGACCACTGCCATTCAAAGTATGCAAGTTGATAGTCTTTTTGTCCAAAAATATAATGCTGGTATGCCGAAAAAAGATTATTGGAAATGGACTTTGGAAGATGGTATTCGATTGTTGGGTACCCTGCCGGGCATCGCTGCCGGTATTTACCGGATGCGGTTTAATAAAGGCGATCTCATTGCACCAGATAGCAGTTTAGATTGGGCGGGAAATTTTGCCAAAATGTTGGGAATTGAAGATGACAATTTTAAAAAATTGATGCGCCTTTATCTTATGCTTCATTGCGATCATGAAGGGGGTAATGTAAGTGCATTTAGTTCCCTGACAGTATCATCAGCTCTTGCATCACCTTATCTTTCTGTTGCCGCTGGGCTTAATGGTCTTGCTGGTCCTNTACATGGATTNGCCAATCAGGAGTGTTTGAAATTTGTTTTAGAAGTTCGAGATCATTTTAAGGGTACCCCATCAACTGAAGCANTAAAACAATTTTGTTGGGATCGTCTTAACAGTGGTCGCGTTATTCCTGGGTATGGTCATGCAGTATTGCGGTGTCCAGATCCCAGGTTCACNGCATTCATGGGATTTGGTGAAGGTCATGTGAAGAATGATGATATATTTTCGATCGTAGAATCTCTATTTAAGGTGGTTCCACCTGTCCTTCAAGAACAGGGAAAGGCTAAGAATCCATGGCCCAATGTGGATGCGGCATCTGGATCATTGCTCTATTACTATGGATTGAAAGAATTTAATTATTATACAGTTCTATTCAGTATTTCACGCTCCATGGGCATGATTGCCCAAATGGTTATCAACCGTGCTATGGGGATTCCCATCACAAGACCAAAATCTGTCACAACAGAGTGGATTAAAAACAAGGTNTAATCTTCGGTTTATTTGCTATTAGTTTCTCTAAGTCTTAACTTTTCATAACTTAAAGGAAAAATTATGGCTCAAGACTTTGATGATGAATTAAAGCGAATGGACGAAATAGAAAATGAGTCCGAGTCATTTTTATATGAAGCCCTATCTTTAGATGACCCAATTTCCGCTCTTAAATTAAGAACGCATCCTACCGTNTCTTCCAATACTACATTGCAATCCGTTATTGATATTCTCCGCGACCAGAAAGTTGGCTGTGTAATGGTTGAAAAAAATGGAAAACTAACAGGCGTTATGACTGAAAGAGATTTTTTATTAAGNACCATTGGTAAGGGTTTTAANCTAGATGTCGAAATAATCGATAATTTCATGACNCAATCTCCAGAAAGTCTNCAGCCAGATGATCCGATTGCTTTTGTATTAAATAAAATGCATGTTTTAGGTATTCGTCACATACCAATCGTAAATGATAAGGATAAAATTCTTGGCATGGTTTCGGTGAAAGATGTGATTACATATATTGGAAATCATTTTGGATCTGAAATAATAAATTTGCCACCTGAACCACTCCGGGGGGCTTTAGAAAAACCCGAAGGCGGGTAGTATTTTCTGATTTTCCGTCTTATTTTTGATATATGCGACGGTTGATTCCCACTACTGCAACCTTTTTATTATTGTTTGGGTGTGCGTCACATCCAACAATAAACCCCCATTTGCCCGAACCAGGAAAAGTTAAAAAGGGCTATGCTCTTTCAACTGAAAATGTATTTCCATACCTATGGATAAGGAAGGGCCTTACTGACAAAAGTGAAATTGGATTTCGAGTAGGACTTCCTATTTATGGAACAGGAATTGATTACAGCCGCGTAGTTTATCAAAAGGAGAATAAATGGGATTTAATTAACCTGGCCTGGTCACTAAACCCAAATTTTAATTTTGATGCCACCTATTACAAATTCAAAACAAAAAAAGGTAATGACGGCTTTTTAAAATCTCGGTGGTGGGGTTTGCGAGGCATGTTTATTCAAAATGGGATTACCAATCATGCTAGCAATCGTCTTGGAATACTCATGGGATTTCAAGGAAACGCAAGGTGGGGTATGGAATTTGGATATTTTCATGATCCCACATCTATGCCCATTACTGAATTATTGAATCCAAAATGGGATCCAACGGCTGAAGGTGTTTCGCCTCGTTTTACCGATAAACCTATGAAAGATTCTGCAACGGGATTTCCTTCAGAATATTCACGTTTTACAGGCCTTTCTATTAGTATCTTTTTTGATCTAGATGCTCCTAAGAAGAAAAAGTAATCTGTAACAAAATGTCGTTACAAAATGAAATTAAATCCTATTTTGACAGAGCTGCCGCTTTAGTATATGATGGTCCATCGGTTATTCATCCTATTATTACCCTAAACGCACTGAAAAATATTATAGGGGATAACCGCAATAATCCATCGCAAAAATTATTGGATGAAATGGCCAAAGTGGTAGAAAGTTATCCAGAGCGAATCGATGACCAAGCTATACTAGATCGCGTCGCAAAAAATGGGTTGGGCCAAACAGTTTTCATTTCAGACTTAGAGGATGCCTGTCAAAATGGGAATCCATTAGAAATGGAATATGAAGCTGCTCACCTCCAGTGGATAAGCGAAAATGGCCTTGGTGTATTAGAAGCTCTCATTGAAGTGGCTCTTCAGGATTTTGACCGATTGGGCACATTCTCTTATCACCTACAACGAGCCAATGTATTTAACCAGGAAATAAAAAATACATGGACCTATACCCGATGTCTCTTGAAAGAGATAGTAAAATCGCCTTTGCCGGAGCCCCACGCTAAAGTAGAAATAGATTACAAGTTAAAAGTATCAAGTAAAAAGAATCAAGTGACGGCCTTGGCATCTGCTGGTCGGTTGTGGGAAGGTGATTACATTCGAATTAAGGGCATCCGCCGCGAATTATCCTATTGGTTAAGTTCAGCCTCAGTTGAAATGGGTACTGGGGGAAAAATAATGAATGGGCTTGAAGATTATGTTAAAAAAGGAGGTAACTTTTTTATTGAAATGGCAGAAGGTTTGATTAGTAATCTCAACCATGAAGCAAAAATTATTCAATTGGAAGCACTTCGATATTTCGTAAAAAATTCAATTAAATCGGATCTCCCAGTTATTTCAAAACACTTAGAGGCATTATAAATGAATATTGGTGGATATGATCTTTATAGCATAGAAACCAGTTCTTTTGCTCTGGACGGAGGTGCCATGTTCGGAATTATACCTAAACCTATTTGGGAGAAAGAAGCTGCTGCAGATGATAAAAATAGGATTCAAATGGTGACCCGTTCACTTTTACTGGTGGGGCATGATCGAAAGGTCATTATTGATACAGGAAACGGCGAAAAGTGGCAGGATAAATTCAAATTGATTTATAATATTAATACGGAAAGTTTGAACCTTGATTCATCTCTCTCGAAATATGGCTTTACGGCGGAAGATATTACTGATGTCTTTTGTACTCATATGCATTTTGATCATATTGGAGGCAATACAAAATTAGTAGATGGAAAACTGGAGCCGGTTTTCCCTAATGCTTCCTACTGGATGCAAACTGAGAATTGGGCTTTGGCCAACTCTCCAAGTGAAAAAGACCAAGGAAGTTTTATGGAAGCGGATTGGTCAGTATTGGCGGAAAATGGGATGATCAAAATGGTAGATGGAAATGAATCATTCCTTCCCAAAGTTAATATTGAAATGTCGTACGGCCATACAACCGGAATGATGTTACCAAAAATACAGGATAGTAGTAATACCATTGTGTACATGGCTGATCTTATACCCATGGCTGCCCATATTCCATTGCCATGGGTCATGGCATATGATATCAATCCTGTATTGACTGTCCAAGAAAAGAGAGAATTTTTACCAAAAGCAGTTGAAGGAAATTGGATCTTATTTTTTGAACATGATCCTATTCACCAGAGTTGTACTGTGCATTTTGATGGAAAGCATTATCGATTGAAGGACTCGGTTATCATTAGTGAGTGACGCCGATATAATGGCTGCCCTGTTTCAAAAGGGACTGGTTGAATATGAAAAGGGAGATTACTTTGAAGCTCACGAAGCGTGGGAAGACCTCTGGTCTGATTATAATTTTCCTGATCGAAAATTCATCCAAGGACTAATTCAACTTGCCGTAAGTTTTGTTCATATGGGGAATGGAAACCTTACTGGTGCCCGAAACCTACTGAAAAAATGTCAACAAAAATTTTCTGATTATAATGGCATCCATAGGGGAATTAATGTAGATGAGTTAAAATCAAACATCGAAGCGGTTAGTTTTGTTTATGAAGATATGGAAAACATATCAGATTTTGACTGGGATCTAGTCCCGAGGATAATTTGAATAGTATTGCCCTATTTTTGAAAGATTTTCAAAAAGGAACTGAATTAACAGATCGGTTAACAGCTGTCGATATGAATGTCACTTTTGCTGAATCTATTTATGACCTTCCAGACCAGTGTCGGATTGGTATCGTCGATCTGGATGAAGTGAAATTTGGAAATGTAAAATTTATATCGGAATTAAGTAGTCAGACTAATATGATACTTTTGGGTTATATGGAAAAAATCCAGAAAGAATCACGTGATAAACTAATTGCAGCCGGTTGTGATTTGGTGATTTTAAAGTCATCCCTATTCAAGAATATTCAGTCTTTGGTCAAAGAACTATTAAAGTGAGAGAGAGCAAAGAAAAAAAGTTAAAACGGGCAAAGGCGATATTCGAATTGCTCTTGCAGGATTTTCCCGATGCAAAATGTTCTCTTCATTATAATACTGCACATGAATTGCTTGTAGCTACTATTTTATCGGCACAATGCACCGATAAACGCGTGAACCAGATTACTCCATCCTTATTTAAAAAATATCCGACGCCCAAAGCCTTCGCTTACTGTGATGTTATGGAATTGGCAAAAGATGTCCATTCCTGCGGGTATCACAATCAGAAAGCAAAGTCGATTCAGGGTTCAAGTCTGATGATTGTAGAAGAGTTTGGTGGAGAAGTTCCTGATCATATGGATACATTGGTGAAACTTCCTGGCGTGGGACGGAAGACGGCAAATTGCGTTCTGGGTGAGATCTATAATGTGCCTTCTATGGTAATTGATACTCATATGATAAGGATCATGAATCTTTTAAATTTTACTAATTCAAGGGATGCCAAAATAGTTGAATTTGATTTAATGGCAATATTCAAGGATAAAGATTGGGTCAAACTCACTCATTTGATTATTGAGCATGGCCGTGCTGTATGTATTGCCCGACGGCCTAAATGTGGTACTTGTACAATCATTAATCTGTGCCCATCTGCTATCTTAAGCAAATAAGTTTCACACTTATTGAGCCATTTTTCTTTTAAATTATCACCATAATCCTTTTGTCCTCAGAGGGCAATTGCCTAAATTGTAACTTCAATATTATTTGCAGCATACAATAAAAATGACCAACCCCTATTTAACAAAAGTTTTCTATTTCAATGCGGCCCATCAATACGGTCATTCGGACTGGACAGATGAGAAAAACACCAATGTATTTGGTCTAGATGCGAAGGTTCATGGCCATAACTATACATTAGAGGTTATGGTTATGGGTGAAGTTAATCCCGAAACAGGATTTATTGTGGATTTGGGTCACTTGAAGGAAATTGTTGAAACAAATGTGATCAATATACTGGATCACAGCCAAATCGAAAAAGAGGTTGATTGGTTCAAAGGGAAACAACCCAGTTCAGAGAACTTGGTTCAGTTTATATGGGAACAGATTAACTCTAGATTAAAAGGGGCAAAACTCTACCGCATTCGCCTTAGAGAAACGCCAACTATTTTCACCGATTATTTTGGAAAAGATAGTAATGAAGTTTAAAGAAAANCTTTTTTTGTTTCTCAGTGGTATTTTTTTGACCTCTCTTGTAGTTGGTAATATTATAGGAACAACNAAGTTTGTNAATGTGTTTGGATTAATAGTTCCAGCTGGTGTTTTAGCTTACCCATTCACTTTNTTAGCNACAGATTTAATTTGTGAATTATATGGTAAGAAGCGCGCTCAANTACTTGTNTGGGTNGGCTTTACCATGAATTTTTTCATGCTTGGATTNATGATGTTGGGNCATTATTTAACAGATGCTTCTGGAGTCTCAGGNTCAACATCTACTTTTGAAAGTGTGTATGGTTTCATGATTGGAAATGTTATAGCATCAATGTTTGCATATTTAGTAGCACAATCAGTTGATGTGAANTTATTTCATTTCTGGAAAAACCTTACTAAAGGTAAACACTTATGGCTCCGTAATAATATGTCAACCGTTGTAAGTCAATTAGTNGATACAACCGCNATNTTATCTGTCCTTTATTTTGCNAATAATCTTGGTGANAGTATTCAAANTATTNGTGATCTATTTGGTTTAATTATTGCTTCTTATTCTTTCAANTTTTTNGTTGCTTTATTTGANACCCCCTTATTTTATCTNGGGGTATGGNCATTAAAAGATAGGATTNTAGAAGATTCATAGTATCTCAATTTATTAAGGAAAAAAATGACTAATAAAACTGAACAATTAGAATCTCTTACTAAATCTTTAATCGAATCAATTGGTGAAGATCCAAAGCGTGAAGGTCTAGTAAAGACTCCACAGCGAGTTGCTAAAGCATGGGCTCATTTTTCAAAAGGATATGGTACAAAACTAGAAGATGTAATTAATGGTGCTATATTTAATGAAGATTGCTCTGATATGGTAGTCGTAAGAGACATTGAATTTTTTTCAATGTGTGAACATCATATGATTCCATTTTTTGGGAGAGCTCATGTAGGTTATCTCCCCAATGGAAAGTTGATAGGTTTATCAAAGATTCCAAGGATTGTCGATATGTTTTCAAGAAGACTTCAAGTACAAGAGAGATTAACTCATCAAGTAGCGGATACACTTAATGAAATATTAGATCCAATAGGAGTTGCAGTTGTTATTGAAGGGAGACACCTTTGTATGCAAATGAGAGGAGTAGAAAAACAAAATAGTTTTGCTTCTACATCTGCAATGTTGGGGCAATTTAGGAAATCATCTGAGACCCGGGCGGAATTTTTAAGTATTATTAATAAATAAATTATATAATGAACAAATTTGACATAGTTGTTTTAGGCGGAGGTCCCGGTGGCTATGTCGCAGCTATTCGCGCTGCCCAATTGGGAAAGAATACGGCCATTATTGATAAAGATAATTTAGGTGGTATATGCTTGAATTGGGGTTGCATACCTACCAAAGCATTGTTAAAAAATGCGGAGATTCTTCACTATGTAAAAAACAGTAAAGAGTTCGGTATCAATATTCCAGACTTTAATGTGGATTTTGGTAAAACTATTAAGCGCAGCCGCGATGTGTCAAAGCGACTTTCAAAGGGTGTCGAATTTTTGATGAAAAAAAATAAAATTACGCACATTATTGGACACGGAATCTTTAAATCCGTAAATCAGATTGAAGTCACGAATGGTAAACAGAAAAAATCTGTAATGGCAGATAAGATAATCATGGCTACTGGGGCACGACCACGGATTTTTCCGGGAATTGAACCAGATGGGAAACAAGTTATTACCTCGAAAGAAGCCATGATTTTAAAAGAACCACCAAAAAAGATGGCCATAATCGGTGCAGGGGCCATTGGTGCAGAGTTTGCTTATTTTTATAATGAATTTGGAACTGAAGTGCATTTGATCGAAATGATGAAAAATATTTTACCAGTTGAGGATGTAGATATATCAAAAGAAGTTGAAAAAAGCTTCAAAAAAAATGGTATTAATATTTATAAAAAAACCAAAGTCACTAAAATTGACAAACTGAAGACCAAGGTAAAGGTCCATACGGAAAATAGTGGCAAAAGCCAGATTATTGATGCGGACATTGTTTTAAATGCGATGGGCGTTACAGGAAATATTGAAAATATTGGACTTGAAGAGATTAAAATGGTTACTGATCAAGGTGCCATCACCATCAATGAATTCAACCAGACATCAATCCAAAATATCTATGCCATCGGTGATGTTTCTGGTCCACCATGGCTGGCCCATGTCGCTTCTGCTCAAGGTCATGTTGCGGCGGAGCATGCCTCAGGTTACTCAAGCCATCCTTTGGATTATAATAATATTCCTAGTTGTACCTATTGCCAACCCCAAGTTGCATCGCTCGGGATGACAGAATTGGCTGCAAAGGAAGCGGGTCATAATATTAAAGTGGGTCGGTTTGATTTTGGTGCTAGTGGAAAGGCTTTGGCATCAGGTAATTCGACAGGATTTGTAAAAATTATTTTTGATGACCAATATGGTGAACTATTGGGATGCCATATCGTAGGCAGTGAAGCAACGGAATTAATTGCCGAATTGAGTGTTGCCAAAACTTTAGAAACGACCTGGCAAGAGATTGCCATGACCATCCATGCCCATCCAACTTTATCAGAAGCGGTCATGGAAGCGACTTTAGATGCATTTGGGCAGAGTCTGCATCAGTAAATGAAAACTGGTATCAAAGTTATAGATTTGGGCCAGATGGATTATCAATCTGCCTGGGATTTTCAAAAAGATTACCTTGAAGAAGTTATGCTAGGGATAAAACAAGACACTTTATTCTTTGTAGAACATGAACCGGTTTATACACTAGGTAAAAATGCAGATGAAAACCACCTGCTCCAATCAGCACCAAANGATGCAAAAGTATTCAATATCGAAAGGGGGGGCGATATTACCTTTCATGGCCCGGGCCAAATAGTTGGGTATCCCATTCTTGATCTGCATCGCTACAAAAAAAGTATCGTTTGGTATATGAGGACCCTTGAGCAGGTATTGATTGATACATTAGCAACTTATGATATTGAAGCTGGACTGAAAGAAGGATTAACTGGTGTCTGGGTGGGTGATGAAAAAATTGGAGCTCAAGGAGTGAGAATCTCCCGTTGGGTTACAATGCACGGTTTTGCCCTAAATGTCAATACAGATTTATCTTATTACGATGGCATAATCCCTTGTGGTATCTTTGAATATGGAGTGACATCTATGGAAAAATTGCTTGGTAAAAAACAAAATTTATTATCTGTTAAAAACAGGATAACTAAATCATTTAGCGAAGCATTTCAAATTAAAAAAATTGCGGAAGTGAATTAATGTCAAGATTGCATGAATTTCAGAAAAAAGAATTGCTTGAAGTCTATCAAAAAATGGTACTGGCTAGACGTCTAGATGAAAAAATGATTACCATGATTCGCCAAGCTAAATCATTTTTTCATATAGCCTGTTCTGGTCACGAAGCAGCACAATTGGCAGCAGCAGTTAATTTGAAATCAGGGCTTGACTGGATTTTCCCATATTATCGTGATGCGGCCCTAACTATCGGCTTGGGTGTGACCAGTAAAGACCATCTATTGGGATTTTTAGCAAGAAAAGATGACAAAGCTTCGGGCGGACGACAATTGCCTCAGCATTTTGGTCATAAAGATTTGAGAATCGTGAGTCAATCCAGTGCAACTGGTACACAATATTTGCAAGCTGTTGGTACGGCCCAGACACTAAAATGGGAAGGGAAAAAAGAAGTTGTCTATGTCTCTTCCGGTGAAGGAACCACCAGCCAAGGGGAATTCCACGAAGCATTGAATTGGGCCAGTCGTGAAAAATTACCTATAATTTTCCATATCGAAGATAATGAATATGCCATTAGTGTTCATATCTCAGAACAAACATCAGGTGGTTCCATCTATTCTATGGTATCAGGATATCAGAATCTGGCACGTTATAATATAGATGGTACAGATTTCTTTGAAGCAAATTTGGCATTTCAAAAAGCAGTTGACCGAGCTCGTAAAGGAAAGGGACCATCGGTTATTGTATCCAATGTGGTTCGATTATATCCTCATTCATCTTCAGATGATCAACGTAAATACCGAACGGAAGCAGAATTAGAAGCGGATAAAAAACGAGATCCTATTTTAAGGTTCGAAAACTCTTGTATGGAAGCAAATACCATTAAAATGAAAGAATTTGATAAAATTCGAAATGAAGTAAGTGCCATTGTAGATGAAGAAACAATATGGGCCGAAAAGCAGGATCATCCTGCACCATCCACAGCCTTGGATTTTAATTATTCTACAGAGCCACCATTAGCTGAAACACCATTTAATAAAATAAGTGATAAAATTGTAATGGTCGACGCAATCAATCACGCTCTTTCTGAAGAAATGGAACAAAATAAAAAAATGGTTATGTTTGGTGAAGATATTGCTGATCCAAAAGGTGGTGTATTCACAGCTACTCGAGGACTCACAAATAAGTTTGGAAAGAAACGTGTTTTCAATTCACCATTGGCAGAGGCATCCATAGTTGGTACNGCTATTGGTATGGCCTGTTCAGNATGGAAACCAGTAATAGAGATCCAATTCGCAGATTATATTTGGCCGGCTTTTATGCAAATAAGAAATGAATTGGCATCCATGCGATATCGTTCTAATAATATGTGGAACTGCCCTGTTGTGCTTAGGGTACCCGTAGGTGGTTATATCCACGGTGGTTTATGTCATAGCCAGTCAATTGATGGCTATTTCATGCATATGCCAGGTATTCGTATCGCTTATCCCTCAAACGCGGCTGATGCTAAAGGATTATTGAAAGCAGCTTGTCGTATGGATGATCCAGTAATATTCATGGAGCATAAGGGACTTTATCGTCAGGGGTTTGCATCTTCAGCTGAGCCAGATAAAGATTATATCTTGCCTTTTGGACAGGCAAAAGTTGTTCAGGAAGGAACAGTTTTAACGATATTAACTTGGGGAGCTATGGTACAAAAATCCATTGAAGCTGTAAAAAAAGAAAAGATAGAAGAGGGAATAGTTGAAATTATTGATCTGAGAACTTTAAATCCATTGGATGAGGAAACCATTGGTACATCTGTTCATAAAACCGGTAAAGTATTAGTCGTTCACGAGGATAATTTAACTAATGGTCCTGGGGCAGAAATTGCTGCTATTGTGGCCGATCGCTATTTTGAAGACTTGGATGGGCCGGTTAAACGGGTCGCTTCCGCGGATAGCCATGTGCCATTTAATTGGTTTTTAGAAGAAGAAGTCCTACTTCAAACAAAAAATATTCAATTTATATTAAAAGAATTATTGGAGTACTGATGATTATAGATGTTGTCATGCCGAAGATGGGAGAGTCCATTACAGAAGGTACCATTCTAGAGTGGCATAAAAAAGTGGGTGAAGTAATTGCTTTAGATGAGATCTTGCTTGAAATCGGTACAGATAAGGTTGATTCTGAAATACCAAGCCCAAGTGCTGGTACATTGGTAGAAATTATTGGAGAACAGAATCAGGTTATGGATGTCGGAACTGTAATCGCTCGTATTGAAACTGATACGGATGCCGCTAATCCAGTAGAATCAGCACCAGTGGAAGATGAACCGGNACTGGAAGTAACAGAAGAAGTGGAATCTACAGTTTCTACTCCGAAACCGNCAAAAACTGAAATTCAGATAAGTGAAAAGAAATTCTTTACNCCNGTAGTGAATAAGATTGCAGNTGAAAATAATATAGGATTTGAAGAATTAANGACGGTTACCGGNTCTGGNAAAGGNGGGCGTGTAACCAAATTAGATATNTTAAATTATTTAAAAACGCGAACTGGGACCCCTAAAGTACCCNTTACATCAACCATTCCATCACCTNCGTTTACGGGTGATGAGGCGCGGGTCGAGATGGATCATATGCGAAAGTTGATAGCAGATCATATGCGAGCAAGCATCGATTTATCTGCCCATGTTCATGTCATGACAGAAGTCGACATGACNGGTATTGTCAATTATGTNAGTTTGGAAGGAGATGCATTTTATGATAAGGAAGGATTTAAACTAACATACACACCTTTTATTATTCAGGCTTGTGTTAAAGCATTAAGCAGTTTTCCCGATATGAATNCTTCCCTTGATGGTAGCACAATCGTATACCATAAAAATATAAATATTGGTATGGCAGTAGCGGTTGATAAAGGGTTGATGGTTCCCGTTTTAGATAATTGCGAAGAGTTGAATTTTTTGGGTCTTTGTAGGAAGGTAAAAGATATTGCTGCTCGCACACGTCATAAACAATTAAAACCTGAAGAACTACAGGGTTCCACATTTACCATTTCTAATTTTGGNGTATTCAATGTGACCATGGGTACGCCAATTATTAACCAACCCAATGTGGGTATTATAGGTGTAGGTGTCGTTAAAAAACGGCCTATTGTGATTGAAACTGATGAAGGTGATACAATTGGTATTAAGAGTATGATGATACTCTCCTTGGGTTTTGACCATCGCTTAGTGGATGGTGCTGGTGGCAGTCAATTTATCGAGATAGTTAGAAAAAATATTGAATCAATGAATTTGGAAAATTTGTTTTAATGCCTATNGATCATGTACTAAAGCTCTACTCAGAATCGATCCGATCGCCTTATTTGCATTATGGTTTCTGGGATAATCCTGATTTAGTTAATACGGATGAGTTGACGNTGAATGAAATGGTGGNTGCACAGGANAGGTACATAGAACATTTAGTTTCCTTNATNCCCNAGGATGTGAAAAACATATTGGATGTAGGAGCTGGTATAGGTGGAAACTCAAGCTATCTNCTTTCAAAAGGGTTNTTGGTTGAAGCTCTGTCNCCGGATGAGTATCAAGAAAAAGTATTTGCTGAAAAATATAATGGGGCAGTCACTTTTCACCGTACAAAGTTTGAAAACTTTCAACCGCAAAAACAATATGATCTTGTANTGGAAAGTGAAAGTGCTTGCTACATTNAGATNGAACCNGGTTGGCAATCAGCACAGAAAACNGTTCGTGANGGNGGNTATCTATTGGCTTCAGATTATTTTCTNCATCATAATGATGGTAGTGGANATTGGCATATTAAGGCATCGCATGATGAAAAGACNTATATGGAAAANGCAACGCAATANGGATTCAAGTTAATTCGTGAATATGATCAGACGGATAACACCATGCCAACGCTTGATGGNGCAAGAGCCTTTATGGATCGATTTATTNTNCCCACTGTNGAATTNTCTTCTAATTATTTGGAAACCAATAATCCATTTATATTGAAGGTTCTTAAAAAGGCATTCGGNAAAAAAATGGATACNAAAATGAAACAATTTTCNCTTTTGAAAAGNGCGGANTTCAAAAAGTATAAACGGTACATGATTTTTTTATTTCAGAAAGTAAATTGATGNAAGCTNNCACNAAACAAACTATTTCAAAAAANCCAAAGATCCGGCTTCAATTTGGTGATGATTANAAATTTGTTCAGAGTGTGGTNAATAGCAATCAGCTGAACACGGTATGCGAAGAAGCAAGGTGTCCCAATATTTATGAATGTTGGGGGCGGGGTACAGCTACGATTATGATCCTGGGTGATATATGTACACGATCCTGTGGCTTCTGTGCTGTNCAAACNGGAAAACCTATTNGTTTAGATGATATGGAACCGATACGTACAGCCATGGCAGTNAAAAAAATGAATCTACGTCATGTTGTNATCACTTCTGTGGATCGAGATGACCTTAAAAGAGATTATGGTGCAGNAATTTGGGCAAANACCATTGGCCAAATACGTCACCATGTTCCGGCATGTACGATTGAAGTATTAACTCCTGATTTTCAAGGTTATCNNCCTNCNNTANAAAAAGTTTTTGANGCTCATCCGGATATATTCTCTCACAATGTAGAGTCTGTCNAGNGAATNAGTCGGANAGTCAGNGCTCAAGCGGTTTGGTCTAGGAGTCTAAATGTNTTGAAACAATCAGTGGATTATGGATTGAGAACAAAAACAAGTATGATGGTGGGATTGGGAGAATCTAAGAANGAGGTTTTAGATACCATGAAACAAGTGTCCGATTTAGGTGTTGAAATCTTTACTATTGGTCAATATTTGCAACCCACTAAAAATCACTTGCCTGTAGATCGATATGTGGAAGACAAAGAATTCGAATTTTATAAAAGAAANGGTTTNGANATNGGTTTTCGCGTGGTTGAATCTGGGGCCTTGGTTCGTAGCTCCTATCACGCGGATGAACAGGCAAGATTAGCAAAAGTACTAATATGATTCAAAATAAGAATTTGATTTACAGTATGGTTGTGNCAGCAGGTTTNATTTTGGTTTGGATGGTATATGCCGACCAAGGTGTTTCCCCTGAAGTAGAAATAGCAGAAGAAGAACCACCTTTGATNTTGGTGGATGGAAAAGTACCGCCGAAACTTTCAAACTTTGTGGCTCATATGCAGTATATTGATGAAAGCACTTGTTTAAAGTGCCATGCAACAGAAAGGGAAATGAATTTCGGGTCTGGCCCAGTTCAAGTGAAGAAGATGCCACACGAATTTAGAGAAAACTGTGTTTCTTGTCATATATTANCAAAGTGAACCAATATGGCAGAGAAAATGGNATAATATTGNCTAATATACGTCATATNAACAAAGTTTATAAACTGGCACATAATTTGAATCTATAGTGTTTGACTTAAAATAAGGAATGTCATGAGTGACGAAATCAAAAAAAATATAAATGAAGACCTACTAGAAGAAAGCGAATCCTATCCAGTAATGCCACTTCGGAATACAGTATTATTTCCGCAGCAGGTCATTCCCATTTATATTGGTCGGGATAAATCNCTAAAGTTGATTAACGAGTTNCCCNCCAACAGTAAACATATTGTTGTNGTTGCTCAAGANGATGGTTCTATTGAAGATCCNGANCCAGATGAAATGTATTCATTTGGNACACTGGCCGTTGTTCTAAAAGTATTTGATATGCCTGATAACAGTAAATCGGCTATTGTGCAGGGAATTGACCGTGTTAAGATATTAGAATTTAAAGAAAAAGACCCTTATTATCGAGCNGTTGTCCAGCGGATGACTGATAGTAGTTCTACAGATGATCTTGAAATAGATGCACTTGCCAAAAATTTAAGACAGGTATTTAGTGAACTTATTCAAGTTGCTCCAAATTTAAGTGAAGANCATTCNGGCATGCTCTCAAATATCCAAAANCCNGCACGTCTTGCAGATAGGGCCGTNTCNCTCTTGACTGTTTCTAATCCTGAAAAACAGGATGTNCTGGAAGAATTGGATNTAAAAATCCGNGTNGAAAAATCTATCAATATTTTAACAAAAGAAATTCAACGGATTCAATTGGGTGAAGAAATACAGACTGAAGTTCATGATGAAATTTCTAAATCCCAGCGTGAATATTATCTGCGTGAGCAAATGAAAGCCATTAAACGAGAACTGGGTGAAGATGAATCTCAGGTAGAACTAAAAGAAATTGAAGATGCTATAAAAGAAGCAAAGATGCCTGAAGAAGCTGAGAAGGTCGCNCTGAAAGAATTGGATCGATTATCCAAGATTCCATCCCAATCCCCGGAATATACTGTATCTCATACCTATTTAGATTGGCTTACAGAACTGCCATGGTCAAAAAGTTCATCAGAAACTATTGATGTGGCCGATGCGAAGAAAATTTTGGATGAAGATCATTATGGGTTAGAAAAGGTCAAAGAGCGAATTCTAGAATATTTGGCCGTTCGTGCATTAAAAAAACAGAAGGATCCTGAAGGAGCACTTAGAGGACCTCTCCTTTGTTTTGCTGGGCCTCCTGGGGTAGGGAAAACATCTTTAGGACGTTCTATTGCACGATCGATGGGGCGTGAATTTGTCCGAATATCTCTAGGGGGTGTTAGAGATGAAGCAGAAATCCGCGGTCATCGTCGAACCTATATAGGTGCCCTACCAGGCCGAATCATTCAATCGCTGAAAAAGTCAGGGACGAATAACCCAGTTTTTATGTTAGATGAAATTGATAAATTGGGTATGGATTTCCGCGGGGATCCCTCTTCAGCATTACTGGAGGTTTTAGACCCGGAACAAAATTCAACCTTTGCTGATCATTATCTGGAAGTTGATTTTGACCTGAGTAAGGTTATGTTCATTGCTACCGCAAACTACCAGGATCCAATCCCACCAGCGCTGAAAGACCGAATGGAAGTCATTGATTTTTCAGGATATATTGAAGACGAAAAGGTGCAGATTGCCAAAAAACATTTAATACCAAAGCAACTAAAAGAAAATGGCCTTACGAAAAAGGATGTGGCTTTGGATGAATCCGGTGTTAAAGAACTCATAAGCTCGTACACACGGGAAGCTGGCGTTCGTAATCTAGAAAGAGAAATAGCTAATGTTTACAGGAAGGTTGCCCGGGATAAGATCGAAAAGAATACGAAAAAGGTAAAGCTAACCAAGAATAAAGTGAACGAATATCTAGGTGCACCTCGATTCTATTCAGATATTGCTGAACGAACTACAAAACCGGGTGTTGTTACTGGCTTGGCCTGGACTGCTGCCGGTGGCGATATTCTTTTTATAGAAGCATCAAAAATGAAGGGAAAGGGTAATTTGACTCTTACAGGCCAATTAGGTGATGTAATGAAAGAATCAGCAACTGCTGCACTTACTTATGTTCGATCTCATACCGATATACTAGGTTTTGAAGACGACTTTAATGAGAAGACCGATATTCATGTACATGTTCCAGCAGGCGCCATTCCAAAGGATGGGCCATCCGCAGGTGTGGGTATGTTTACATCCATCGTATCACTATTATCTGGGAAATCTGTTAAGAACAAAGTGGCTATGACAGGTGAGATTACTCTTCGAGGGAATGTACTTCCAATTGGTGGTGTTAAGGAAAAAGTGACGGCAGCGCACCGTTCGGGTATTAAAACGATTATTTTACCAGATCATAATAGAAAAGATTTAGAAGACATTCCTGACCATATCAAAAAAGATCTCGTATTTCATTTTGCTAAAGAAATGATGGATGTGATTGATATAGCAATTCCTGGTTTGAACAGTCAGAAAAAATCAAAAAAGGCCTCTTCTAAGAGTAAAAAAGTAGCGTAGTTTTCGCGCCAAATTGGGCGTTTAACTCAGTTGGTCAGAGTGCCTCCCTTACAAGGAGGAAGTCGGGAGTTCGAATCTCTCAACGCCCACAGACAATAAGCCTTCGTTTTATGACGAGGGCTTTTGTTTATCTATTTGTTCAGATTTATTCAGACTTAATATCCTATATACTCAAAAGGGATACGCTTTTAAGGGATACAGTAGGGGACACAAAGAGAAATAACAGCGTAAAAGGTATGTCTAAATAGGTCTGATTTTCGATTATAATTCAATTTTTTCAACTTAAACGCTCAAAGTAAACCAAATAGAGGGGGTGCACCTCTTAATTATTGAATCGACACCCACATTGTTGGGTGATTTCTTTGTAATTTTCTGTAT
>PAIR01000038.1 GCA_002704905.1 Fidelibacterota bacterium | reverse complement strand
ATTCAACCAATGTTCTAAGGCCAATAGTAACAGCAATTACGCCCATTTCAATGGACCATAGAGAGATTTTGGGCAATAACATACAAAAAATTGCGAAAGAGAAGGGTGGAATCATTAAGCCAAGAGTACCTTTGGTCTTGGGGTCACAAGAAGATTCAGTTAAATCTATATTATTTGATATNGCAATAAGAAATGGATCANANAAAATAANACANGNAATTCCNAATNANATCAAATTTGATGCTTCAGGAACAGTGTTTAACTATGACAATATCAGATTTCAAACAAAATTGATTGGTGAGCACCAAGCATTCAATGCAGCGTTAAGTATTTCAATTGTTAGCGAATTTAATTCAAATATTAATCCAGAAACCATTCAGAAAGGGCTAGATAACACACATTGGCCTGGACGACTACAAAAACTAAGTGAATCTCCATCTTTATTCTATGATGTTGCACATAATCCAGAAGGTATCAATGCAATACTAAGTACAATCCAAACTATCTATAAATGTAACCCCGTTGGTCTTTTTGTCATGAAGGAAGATAAAGAGACTGAAATAATTGCGAGTGCAATAAAAGGACGTTTTGAATCATTAATAATAAGTGGGGGTGAAAATTATGGCCTTATGACTGCTAGCCAACTGGCAAAAGCGTTAAAAGAAAATGGAATTGATGACTTTACCGTTGAAAATTCTATTATTAATGCAATGGTTCAGTTTAGTAACAATTCAAAAAAACTGAACATGCCAGGAGTCATTTTTGGTAGTCACTACATAGCAAAGGAAGTTTTCGATAAATTTGGATTTTTAGTTTAAAGTAGTGTAATATCCAAGTAATTGATTTGCGTTTAGTGCTTTTTTATAGCCCCCAAAAGGCAATTCCTCAACTTTTTTTACTCTCAAAGATTTTTAATCGTTTAACAAAGGTTATTTTTATATGAATGTTAATGAATTACAGAAGCTGAAGATTAAAGAACTAGCAGATCTTGCTGGTACACTGAATATTGAAAGCTATTCAGGAATGAATAAGCAAGAGCTTATTGTAAAGATTCTTGAAGCCCAAACTGAAAAAGATGGTGGCGTAACCGCCCAAGGCGTCTTGGAAGTTTTGAATGAAGGCTATGGCTTTTTACGTAGCCCAGATTTTAATTATCTGCCAGGTCCTGATGATATTTATGTGAGCCCATCACAAATTAAACGGTTTGGACTACGAACTGGCCACGAAGTGGGGGGCCAAATTCGGCCGCCAAAATCGAAAGAACGATTTTATGCTTTATTAAAGGTAGAACAGATTAATGGTCATGATCCTTCGGAATTAAAGCGTGCTATACTTTTTGATAATCTTACTCCTCTGTACCCAGAGGAAAAATTTAATCTAGAAGTAAATCCAAAAGACTTATCTACTAGAGTAATGGATATGATTTCTCCTGTAGGAAAAGGCCAGCGCGGGCTGATTGTAGCCCAGCCAAGAACTGGTAAAACAGTATTAATGCAGAAAGTTGCTAACGCAATAACAAACAATCATCCAGAAGTGAAAATGATCATTTTGTTGATCGATGAAAGACCGGAAGAAGTCACAGATATGAAACGCAGTGTAGAAGCTGAAGTTATCAGCTCTACATTTGATGAACCACCGGAACGTCATGTTGCGGTGGCCGAGATGGTAATACAAAAAGCGCGCCGTATGGTTGAGTTTGGCGATGATGTGGTAATACTATTGGATAGTATTACAAGGCTTGGTCGTGCACACAATGCGGTAATTCCTCATAGTGGGAAGATCCTCTCAGGTGGAGTAGATGCAAACGCACTCAAAAAGCCAAAACAATTCTTTGGTGCAGCCAGAAATACAGAAGAAAGCGGTAGCATGACTATTATTGCAACGGCTCTCATTGATACGGGTAGTAGGATGGATGAAGTAATTTTTGAAGAATTTAAAGGGACAGGCAATATGGAGCTTGTCTTGGATCGCCGATTAAGTGACCGTCGGATCTATCCATCTTTTGACCTGATTCGCTCTGGCACCCGTAAAGAAGAACTCCTGTTGGATAAGAAGGTTCTTGCGCGAATGTGGATTTTAAGAAAACTTCTTAACGAAATGAAAATAATCGAAGCAATGGAGTTCATTCAGGATAGAATGCGTCGGACAAAAACCAACGAAGAATTTATGGAAACTATGAGTCAGTAAAATTAAATTCTACCCTGTATTTTAATATAAGTATAGTTGTTATAATAAGGATATATAATGAGTTCTAAGTACCCTGAAGTACAAACAATTACAGTGCGTTTGCTTACGGATAAACCAGTTAGAAAAACACCTTATCAGGTTAAAGGTGTATTGATGAGGCAATTTCCGGATGAAGAAATCGTTCCAATGTTGAATGGTTCATATCGCAAACAATTTCTATATCCACGCGTGCAGGTCAAAATTCTAAATGAACAAATATATATTGTAGGTATTGGTGATGGTGTTAAGCCTATTATTTCGATAACATCCAAAATGGATCTTCTTGATTTTGGCAATATCACTTTTCAGATTTTAGATTCTGAAATTGAGGAACATGAAGATCGATTTCAACCAATTTCAAAACTGATTCGATATCGCTTTGCTACTCCTTGGGTGGCTCTTAATCAGACCACAGGACATCGTTATCGTTTTTTGAATAACGTAGACCGTGTTAATTTTTTAAATAAACTTTTAGGTCAAAATATTGTTTTTATGGCGCGAGAAATGGGAATGGAATTAGAGGAAAATATTTTTACAAAAGTAACACTATCTTCATTATTTCCAACGCCAGTGGATGAAAATAACTGGGGAGCGTTTGATGGTGAGTTTCGCGCTAATTTTCTTCTGCCCAATTACCTTGGGATTGGAAATGGGATTACCCGCGGATATGGTACGGTATTTGGTCTTTTTAATCCTGAAATATTTTCATTCAATGAAGGTGATTTACAGGAATTAAAAGATCAGACGGATAAAGATGATACTGTAAAAGGTGTAAAAACAGAATCTGATCTACAGGAAATAGATGTAAATAAAGTACCTAGACCAAAAAAGTCCTCTGAAAAAACAGTAGCAAAATCAAAAAGAAAACCAGGTCGAAGCAAAAAAGTTCTTTCTGAAGAATTTGAAATTGAAGAAGATGAATCAATGTATGAAACAAATATTTCAAACCAAAATGTTGCACCAAAACATTCTAAAAAAAGAGGCAAAAGGAAGAAAGAACCTAAAAAATCTTCTGATGGTGAAATAAACTTCAATTCAGAAGAATATCATAAAAAACAACATAGCCTATAACTGAATTCTTTATGACTGTTTTTGCTAATCGTGTTAAGCGCGTAAAACCATCCTTTACTCTTGAAATGACATCTCGTGCTGCTGAGTTAAAAGCACAAGGTGTGGATGTAATTAATTTCAGTGCAGGACAACCGGACTTCAATACACCAAAGAATATTCGTAATGCGGCTAAATTAGCNATGGATCAAGGTCAGACAAAATATACAGCTGGCTCTGGAACGATTGAATTACGTAAAGCAGTATGTACAAAGATAAAACGAGAAAATTCTTTAGATATTTTTCCCGATCAAGTATTGATTTCAAACGGAGAGAAGCAAAGTCTCTACCTTGCATGTCAGGCTCTATTTCAGGCGGGTGATGAAGTCTTGATCTTTAAACCATACTGGGTATCATTTCCCGAGTTTGTAACTCTCTCAGATGCATCTCCTGTTTTAGTGGANACNGATTCAGAGAAAAATTTTGAACCAGACTTAAAAGACTTAAGATCCAAAATCTCTAANAGAGTAAAAGGAATTATTATTAATTCNCCCTCTAATCCAACGGGTAGCTTATGGTCNATTGAAGCAATCATCAATATCCTAAAATTGGCAAAAAAAAATAATTGGGTATTGATTTCGGATGAATGTTATGAGCGCCTAGTATTTGATGGGCATTTTATTAGTGCAGAAAAATTAAATCAGGATCACCAGNTTGGTGCGAATATAATAACATGTATGAGTATGTCGAAAACCTATGCCATGACTGGTTGGAGGATCGGCTATGCATTTGGNCAAAAAAATATTATAAAAGCCATGAATAAGATTCAAGGNCAAGCGACTTCATGTGCAAACTCTATCAGTCAGGCGGCTTCTGTAGAGGCATTATTGGGAGACCAATCTGCTGTGAAAATGATGCGGGATAAGTATAAAAAACGACGAGATCTTATTGTANCTCTATTNAATGAAATTCCCGGAGTTTATTGTGATTTACCAGGGGGTGCATTTTATGCTTTTCCANATTTTTCAGCTTATATTGGGAAATCATATCAAGGTGCACAGGTAACAGATTCATTCGAACTGGCAAATTTATTTTTGAATGAAGCTAAAGTGGTAACTGTTCCGGGAGATGGATTTGGTGCACCAGGACATATTCGCTTCTCATATCCAATGGCAAGCGATGTAATTCGAGAGGGAATTAATCGCGTCAGAAAAATTTTAGAAGAATTAAATTAAATATTATAAGGAAGTAACCAATGAAAGCAAATACACATCCCGATTATAAATTAGGAAATATTACATGCTCTTGTGGCCATACATTTCAAGTGTATAGTACCATGGGTGATCAGCGGATTGAAATCTGTTCTGAATGTCATCCTTTTTATACNGGNAAACAGAAACTGGTTGATACTGCTGGACGGATTGAAAAGTTTAAAAAGAAATANGAAAAAACNAANTAATAACATACTAATAAATAGGAATANCTTCAGTGAATCTTTCTATTAAATACAACCATCTTATATGNTAAAAACTATACTATTATCTATTATGAAACCCACTATCTTNGTGGGNGGNCANGCNGTNATNGAAGGNGTAATGATGCGNGTCCCNGGNGCTTATGCCACNGCCGTNCGNGANCCNGAAGGGANNNTNCATGTGGATCGNCATGATTTNAAATCNATNANNGAACNNTCTAANNTNTGGAAAAAACCAATTCTTCGCGGTATGGCAGGACTATTTGAAGCGATGAAAATGGGGATGGCAACGTTACAGTGGTCAGCGGATATTGCTATTCCGGAAGAAAAGGATAAAGAAAAAAACCCAATTGTAGAATTTTTATCTTCTCTATTCGCTATTTGTTTGGCCATAAGTTTATTTATGATACTACCCATGTGGATTACTACAAAACTATTGGATGTAGAACGTGAAGCTGTAGCTTTCAATATGGTTTCCGGTGGCTTCCGAATCTGTTTTTTTGTGGTTTACCTTTTTCTGATTTCTCTTATGAAAGATGTTGGACGACTATTTCAATATCATGGAGCAGAACATCGTGTCGTTTACAATTTTGAATCAGGCAAGAATATTAATATTACAAATGCACAATCTTTCCCGACACAGCACCCAAGGTGCGGCACCAGTTTTATGTTTATAGTGCTGTTATCAGCTATAATTGTTTTTTCTATTATTGATACAATTGTTATGTCTGTGACCGGACATATCAGTTTACCCATCCGATTAATGGTTCATTTGCCCATGATTCCATTTGTAGCAGGTGTATCTTATGAGATTATCAAAGTAACTGCAAGAAAAGGAGATAGCATTATTTTTAGAATGTTAAGAGCTCCAGGACTTTGGCTTCAAAATATTACAACACGAAAACCAGAAGATAAAATGGTAGAAGTGGCCATTACGGCTTTAAAGGAAGCCTTTGGTGATAAGTTTGATGAAATGTCTGGAAAAGAATATGTAGCTGAAGCAATTGGATGATCGATAAGCTAAAAGAGATTATCGAACACCACAATTCTCTTGAATCCGAAATGGTGAACCCAGATATATTAAATGACAAAAATCGATATACAGAAATAACTAAAGAATATCATCATTTAAACCCCATAGTAGAAAAGTCCAAAAATTATGTTTCAATTTGGGAACAAATTAATGAAGACAAAGAGATATTGGCTGGTGACGATGAAGAATTAAAAGATATAGCCCGCGCAGATGTTGAAGAATTAGAAATACTTATTGAATCTTTAGAAAAAGAATTAAAAGTCCTTCTTTTACCTCACGATCCCACTGATGATAAGGATACAATTATTGAAATTCGTGCAGGGACAGGCGGCGATGAAGCTGCACTTTTTGCTGCTGATTTGTATAGAATGTATTCTCGGTTTGCTGAGAGAAATAGTTGGGAGTATGAGGTAATTGAATCTAATGCCATTGGAATTGGTGGATTTAAAGAAATCATTTTTTCCGTTAAAGGAGAAAGTGTGTATGGTATGATGAAATTTGAGAGCGGTGTTCACCGTGTTCAGCGCGTTCCAAAGACGGAAACTAGTGGCCGGGTTCATACTTCCGCAGCAACCGTAGCAGTATTACCCGAGGCGGAAGAAGCGGATATTGAAGTTATGGATGCAGATCTAAAGATCGATACTTACCGAGCAAGTGGTGCTGGTGGTCAGCATGTGAATAAAACTGAATCTGCCATTCGTATCACTCATATACCAACGGGGATCGTAGTAACCTGTCAGGATGAAACATCACAACATAAGAACAAAGCATCCGCTTTAAAAGTACTACGTTCAAGATTACTTGCATCTGAGCAGGAAAAATTAGCAAAAGAAAGGGCTGCCGCTCGACGAGATATGGTATCTACAGGAGATCGATCTGCTAAAATACGTACTTATAATTTTCCACAAGGACGAATTACAGATCATCGTATAAATTTCACTGCATATAACCTTGAAGGCGTAATGGATGGTGACATAATTGATATTATTGAAAATTTAAAATTGGCAGACCAGCAGGCACAGTTGGCAGCTGTCGGAGAATAAACTGAAAAAACCCGCGAAACAAAATGATCGTATTTGGCGGGTGATCGACATTCTTAAGTGGGGAGAAAGTTATTTTAAAACAAAAGGGTTTGAGAATCCAAAAAAGGAAATTGAATGGTTCCTGTGTGATTTGCTGAAATATAAGCGAATTGATCTCTATGTCAATTTTGAAGACCCTATTCCGCCCACCCAACTTGACCAATTAAAAGGGTGGATAAAACGCAGATGTAACCGTGAGCCCATTCAATATATTACGGGTTCAACTGAATTTTATGGTCTAAAATTGAATGTGACACCCCATGTATTAATACCACGCCCTGAAACTGAACGTTTGGTAGATGTAGCACTCCATTGCATCGCTAATTACCAAGCGCCCAAAATATTAGAGGTTGGTGCAGGATCTGGCTGTATTCCCATAGCCATTGCTTCAGAAAAACCCAAAGCCAAAATTCTTTCTCTGGATGTATCGAAAGATGCTCTAACCTTATCAAGGCAGAATGCAAAATTTAATAATATAACTAATATTGATTTTGTAGAGATGGATTTTTTATTTGATATTCCTAAAGGACAATTTGATCTTNTTNTTTCAAATCCGCCTTACATACCAAAAAATGAAATAGAAAATCTAATGCCAGAGNTAAANANACATGAACCACNAATTGCCCTTACTGATAATGCTGATGGAATGACCTTTTATAGNCGTTTTGCTGATGTAGTAAAATCTTTAGTAAAGAATNGTGGATGGNTTGTCCTGGAGATTGGGTTAGGTGATCATCCAAATAAAGTNTTTACCCTTTTTAAAGAATCAGGGTTTAATCAATTAGAAATTATTCAAGATTTCAATAGTGATGAACGGGTTCTCAAAATTCAAATTTAAGATACTTATTAATAACACAATACGTTGTGTCTCTATAGCACACAATGTATTTTTACCAGCAATGATTAATCAATCAATCAAACTTTAAATGACTTCAGAATTCGTACATTTACATAATCATTCTGATTATAGCCTTCTGGATGGTGCGCAAACCGTTCAAACGTTAGTTAATACCATTGGTGACCTTGGCATGGATTCAGTAGCACTTACTGAGCATGGAAATATGTTCAGTGTGATTCCCTATTATAAATCAGCAAAAAAAGCGGGTGTTAATCCTATTATTGGGTGCGAAACCTATGTAGCAATGGGGAGTCGATTTGACAAGAAACCACGTTCCGATGGTGGNTGGGGAAATAACCACCTTGTCCTACTAGCTCAAAATTATTTAGGCTATCAAAATTTAATGAAATTAGTCACATATGGATATCTTGATGGGTTTTATTATCGTCCCCGAATAGATATTGACCTATTAAGGGAGCACAGTGATGGACTTATTTGTCTTTCTGGATGTTTAAAAGGTGANATAACTGAAAAAATGNTGAAAGATGACTGGGCTGGAGCAAAAGATGCNGCACTCCGTTTTGCAGAAATATTCGATGATCGTTTTTATCTAGAAGTGCAGAATCATGGCATTCCGGAAGAGATTCAAAATATTCAAAATATGAAAAAACTAGCTGGTGAATTAANTCTCCCATTNGTTTGTACCAATGATGCACATTANGCAAAACANGAACACTGGGAAGCTCATGATGTNCATATTTGTCTAGGCACGGGNAAAAATCGTGACGAT
The DNA here is from genome assembly GCA_002704905.1 of Fidelibacterota bacterium. Taxonomy (GTDB): domain Bacteria; phylum Fidelibacterota; class Marinisomatia; order Marinisomatales; family TCS55; genus TCS55. Next base: position 2,215 of record PAIR01000038.1, on the reverse strand, counting down.
CCAAACCGTTTACGTTATGCAACTCCTGAATTTTATTTCAAGACTCAAGATCAGATGTTTAAAATGTTCAAAGATGTGCCTCAAGCCATTGAAAATACACGAAAAATTGCAGATAGTATTGATATTGAATTNCCTATGGGAGAATATCATTTACCTAATTTNCCCATTCCAGAAGATGCCTCAAGTGAAAACCCAGATGACTATTTAAAAATTNTATGTAAACAGGGCGTTCAGGATCGATATGGCGANTATACAACAGATTTAAAATCACGGTTAGATCATGAATTAAAAGTGATTAAAAAAATGGGGTTTGCTGGATACTTTTTGATTACAGCTGATTTTGTGAAATACGCTAAAGATAATACCATACCTGTTGGTCCAGGTCGCGGATCTGCCGCTGGTAGCTTAGTGTCTTATTCTTTGGGAATCACCACAATTGACCCTATGCGTCATAAACTTCTTTTTGAACGATTTCTTAACCCTGATCGGATATCTATGCCGGATATTGATATAGATTTTTGTATTGAAAGACGTGGTGAGGTCATCGATTATATTAAGGGTCAGTACGGTGAAAATTCCGTAACTCAAATNATTACATTTGGGAAAATGAAGGCCCGTCAGGTCATACGTGATGTTGGTCGAGTATTAGGTTATTCCTTTGGAGAAATTGATCGCCTAGCNAAAATGATTCCCACAACACTGAATATTACCCTAGAAGAAGCATTAGCNCAGAGNGCAGAGTTGAAAGAAGCTGCAGATGGTCAATTTAAAGAAGTGATTNATNATTCTAANGTGTTGGAAGGAATGAATCGCCATGCATCTATCCATGCTGCTGGTGTAGTGATNGCTCCAGGAGATTTAACCGATTACGTTCCNCTATACCGTTCGCCNCAAGGAGATGTTACNTCCCAGTATGATATGAANGGCCTNGAAGAATTNGGTCTCTTAAAATTGGATTTTCTTGGTCTACGAAACTTGACAGTGATTGATAACGCAGTGAAGTTATTGAAAGAACGCAATAAAAAAGTAAATATTGAAAAAATTGACTTAGATGACCCTGAAGTATATAANTTGTTTGCAAAAGGTTTGACCACAGGGGTTTTCCAGTTTGAATCATCTGGTATGCGAGAATTNTTAAAAAANTTGAAACCAACTGTCATTGAAGATCTAATTGCTATGAATGCTCTTTATCGTCCCGGACCTATGGATAATATTGATGACTTTATTGCTCGTAAGCATGGAAAGAAAAAAATNGATTATCCTCATCCTGAAATGGAACCNATTTTAGAAGAGACTTACGGAATTATAGTATACCAAGAACAAGTTATGCAGATTGCACATGAAATTGCAGGATTTACACTGGCTGAAGCAGATATTATGCGTCGTGCTATGGGTAAAAAGATCAAAAAGCTNATGGATGAACTAAAAGTGAAATTNATNGAAGGNGCAGAGAAAAAACACGNTATTCCAAAAAANAAGNGTAAAGAAATTTATGAATTAATAGANAAATTCGCCCAATATGGTTTTAATAAAAGCCACTCTACAGCCTATGCCTATGTGGCTTANCAAACCGCATGGCTNAAGACTCATTANCCTGCNGAATTCATGAGCGCGAANCTTACCAGTGAAATGTCTAACATTGATCGTNTNGTGATTCTNATTAATGAATGTCGNAAACTTAAGATAGAAGTAGATCCTCCNGATGTAAATGTGTCTGGAATCAATTTTCGTCCTGTTAATAANAAAACAATTTCATTTGGGCTTAACGCAATTAAGAATGTAGGATCAAAAGCATTAGAGCAAATTGTAAATGCACGAGAAAACTATGGTAAATTTGATTCTCTATTTGATTTTACTGCCAATGTGAGTTTGAAAACGGTNAACAGGAGAGTGCTGGAAAGTTTAAATATGTCTGGTGCCTTGGATGGATTAGAAGGTAATAGAGCTCAGAAACATGCCGCAATTGAAACAGCGTTGCAATATGGTCAAACTATTCAGGAGAACAAGGCTCGAAATCAAGTTGACTTATTTGGTGTTTCCAGTACCAATGGACAGAATATATCTATGGTCCCTGCTCTATCTCAGATTGAAGAATGGTCTGAAACCCAATTGCTTGAAAAAGAAAAAGAGGTATTGGGGATATATCTATTGCTGAAATGTCAACTGGTGTCAAAAGGGTTCGGTTAATGCCGGTTAACATAGATTCATCCTCATC
>PAIR01000037.1 GCA_002704905.1 Fidelibacterota bacterium | reverse complement strand
TAACTCTTTTTTCTTTAAATAATATACTACCACAATAGATTTTTTTTAAAAATGATGATAAAAATTAATACAATTACACCTATTTATAACCAAAAACCCCCGAATGTGGAGCTTAATATTTTTTAAAATCTAAGTTACTATTTTGGAATTCCTGTTTTTATAGTAGCCAAACCCCTCGTTACAAATGGCCAAGTTCCACCAAGCGCATCATGCCATTCCTTTTCATTAGCCCACCAGCCATATAATAGATGATACCATGCGCGCATGGCTTCTGATGCGATATCTCGTGTCAAGATAATTACACCAACATTCAAATGTTTTGGGGCGTCTTCATATGATGGCACTCTTGGGCCAAACATATCAATCATTTCTTGCACACCAAATTCAACAATATTTCCGTATTCGGATTGATCAATAATATTATCATAACAATATAATCCAGATGGGCCAGCGGTAGCATTATAAGGTTCACCCTTACTATCATCTTGGTAAAAACAATCATTCAGATTTATGTCACTTTCATAAAACAAATAATATCTTTTATTTGCGTCTTCTGGAGATTTAAATCCCATCATATATAATAGTATGTCATCATAACCTTCATGTTTCATGGGATTTCTAGGAACCATGGTAAAGGTTCCATCATCATTACTCTCGACCTGTACCTCTTTCCATATTCCATTTTCATCTTTTACTCTAACAGAATTAGGCCAGCCTTTTTTCGGATCCCATAAAGGTCCGGTCATAACGTTTGATACTGTTGATGTTGAATTAATATGCATCCGATCTTGTGAATTCCAAGATAAATATGGTCCCGGGAAATAAGCTTGACTTGGACCTATCCCCATCCAGTGACCAAACTCATGGTTTAAACCATTCATAGATCTTGACCATCCGTTCCATATATTTCCTTTTAGCCTTAGGTAGTCATTGCCGCCTAGAAACTTATCATAACAACCAAAATCTACATTTTCATATTTGTAATCACTTGGCTTCCGCCAGGTAGAAAAAGATCCCCACATTCCTGTATAACATAAAGGATCCCCATAGGTCATAATACCTTGAACATCATCTCGAATTCTAAAATACGTGGCACCACCAAAAGGCACATCTGGAACAAACACAAGATGATCAAAGACATCGCCAAATTGACTTAATACTCTTTTTGTTGAAATACTGGTTTTTGGGTTATGCAAAGGTCCATTTTCTTTCCTGTAAATAAATTCGTAACGATTACCAAGAGCCACGAATAGCGCATTGGCTGTTCCTTGCAAACCATCACCATAATCTTCAAACTTTATTTTCCCTCTTAATTTTGGGTTAATTATAAATAACTCCGCATCACCTTCTGAATACAATGCAGCCATTCCATCAAATAAGGTATAATTAATGTTAAGATCGTTCATAGAAATACATGACCTTGAATAAATTCCATCACCGGAAATATCATCACCATGTGTCCCGTCATCATACAGTTTAAATTGTCTATTAGTTGGCCCATTTTGCACGATTTTTGTGGTCTCATCACCAAACATAAATTTTGGGAAGAAACGCTTAGCTGGCCTGTACGAATTACCGCCCTGATGAATTTTGTCCAGTGTAGTTATATTTTCCAACTCTATTTTGTTTAGACGATAATGAAGTTCACCACAATCTGATGCTCGCTGCGGTTGGAAAGGATCCCCCGCCATGGGGAGGAGACGTACTGTTGGGTCCCCGACTGTTGCACACCCCCAAAAAGCCAACCCAATCAATAGTAGTATTGTGATGCGGTTAATCATAGCCAAATGTACCCACCCCCCCGGAAACAAAAAATCCGATTAAACTCAATAAAGCTCGAATCGAGTTATGAGCCTGATTCAAATTTAATATTTTCGAGTAGCGATTATATGGTTTTGTTTCTGGTCCCCCCAGTAATGGTAGCCCATAGGAAAGGGAAGATGCTTAATTAGAGCCGCCTCAGTTTCTTGGTAGCGTTTCATAAGATCAGGCTGGTGGGTGTAGGGGTCGAAGTCTTTGATGGGCCATGTNTATTCACCATAGAGCTGTAGAGCCCAAATGCTCTCATCAAAATATTTCAAAGAAATTCCGGTATCATCCTGGAAGATGGTTTCACTGACCTCAAGCACAATGGAGCGGGTCACTGAAAAGTCACGGCAACACATAAGGTATGAAGCAGCCTTAATAAAGGTGTTCGTCCTTCCAATTGTGCGCAAGAAAGCAGGAAAACCAGGGTTCTTCGCTAAATGGCTGTCATTTACATTAAGATCAAAATACAACAGTTCTTGAATATCTCCAGATTTACGGTCACGGAATTGAATTCGAAGCCCTTTAATNGACACATCCTTGAAATCATCAACTAGGGNAAGCTGTCCGTCTTCGTTAACGGTGAACTTCTCCATATTTATAAACTCATGACCTGAGCGAGTCATAAAAACCATAAAAACAGGAATAACGCCCTCTACTCGTTTTAGGTTCATATCAGTTAACATATGCATCGTTATGAAGTAGCCCTTGGAATAGATGTCTCTTAATGTGAAGTCAATACTACTCAGTACATCTGCTTGCTCATTTGGACTCATATTTTTGATATCTGGAAGATCATCAATATCTTCAAGGCCGAAGAATACATAGCGATTTGCCTTTGGGTAGAGCGTATGGGCGTTGACAAAATCTGGTCCCGAAAAAGGATAGAGCATGGTAAGCGTAGAATCATATAGGTGTTTGAATTTACGGTCATACCAGACTTCCATTTTTTCTATACGCCTATTGCGGAGCTTCTCCCAATTAGACTCCATTGATTTTTGATGTGCTATCCAAGCTGATGTTTNCTCAAGAGAATTGAAAGGACTGTCTGCTCGGACCTGAGGCATCCCAGCGATAAAAAGAGCGAGATCATCCAGNGTGCCCTTGTCTTGAGAGGGCTCAGCTAACTGTGCAAAAGCTCCNACAGCCCCAATAGACAGAAATCCTACTAATACAATACGACGTAAATTCATATNACAGGTTGNCACCCTACAGTCCTTTTCGCAGGTAGCGACGTATAGCGGCCACTGCTTTTTCCACGTCACTATTTGAGTTGTAAAAATGGGGAGAAAAGCGAACTCCCGCCCAATCNTTGCCCCCAAGATTAGCGGCGACGATACCATCTTCTTCAAGCGCCTTCACTACTTTCGTAGGCTCAAGGNTAGCAGGGCGAAACGTAACTACGGCCGAACGAAGGGCACGTTCATTTGAGGTGTAGATGTATACACCTTTGGTCTTTTGAAGCTCTTCAATGATTTGAGTTGCTAGATTACCGCTCCTTTCTTCAATCTTCTTTTGACCAACTTTCCGGAGAAACTCAATTTGTTGACCAAAGGCATGAATGGCNGGAGTATCNCGCTGNCCNAGTCCTTCGTGTGTNTGGGCCANCCCTTGACGACCNTTNTATGCACTNTAAATNGANGGCCAAAATNTNTTNNGGNTANNTTTATTTACATATANAACNCCAGTTTCCTTNGGNCCNCANGGCCATTTGTGAGCACTNCCGGAGTAGAAATCNGGNTGAATATCGGAAAGATCAACATCCANTAAACCNAAACTTTGAGCACCGTCTATNAGTGTGATTATTCCCNTTTCTNTTGCCATACTACAAAGTTCTTTNGCNGGNAAGAGGTCNCCNACTGTATTNCTCAAGTGNGTNAAAGCAAGGACNCGNGTGCGAGGTGTTAATGCTTTTTNAAACTCNTCNANGTAGTAGTCNAAACCGGGGTGNGGNTTNANTGGAGGGACTTCNTTTACANTAAAACCGAATCTCTTTCCTCTCTCTTTCCACGCCTCATTGTTGCTGGGATGATTATCAGAAAAAATTACGACTTCATCATCAGCTCTTAGATCGAGGCCATTGGAAACCCAGTTGTTGGACTCGCTGGTGTTACGTGTAATCAAAATTTCTTCCGGAGTCACCCGCAGATATTTGGCCAACTGTTGACGCGTATTCTCTTTCACCTCTAACATCGCAGTTCTATAGCTTGGTACAGGTTTACTATCAAGACGTTGTGTGTAATCGTAAACGATATCTAGAACCGATGCGGGAGACGGGCAGAGATTGGCAGCATTTAGCACTGTGAGTTCTGGTGGCATGCGGAACTGAGATCTTATAGTTTTCCAATCCACGGTACCATTAGAAAAAAGGGGATTAGACATTCGTACTGGTTTTGAACCGAGCAAAGTGTGGTGGCTGAGGATTGCGGCAGAACCACCCATTGCAAAAAGACGAGCAAACTCGCGACGGCTCATGGAAGATGAAGTCATACAGATCTCCACATCTTTGATTCAGTGTCAATAATTAAAATCGATAATAATAGAATTGTTATTTTCTTAATAATAACTCCTTGGCATAAACTCAACGAAACTTACAAAAAATCACCAATCAATGTGGGGCCTCATTTATTTAATCATCAATCATTGTTAAGACTATACCAACAAACGAAACAATAATCGCTAATCCTATTGAATATAATATATTTGAATCAAGTGTCGTTAAAGTTGAGCTCGGCTCCAAATTAATAAACAAAGCCATATACATTACTCCCAAAGAAAACGACCAACCCAACAATAAAACTTTTCTTTGACTCTCTTTGTACACAAAAACCCCAAGGAGCAAAATAATAACAATCAAATAATCAACAATCCAAAGAGGTGCATACTGCCAATTGCCCCAGTTTAACAATGTTTCTACTAAAGCCAGCACAATTGCATATACTGTAGCGATAATTAAATTAATTTTTTTAATCATATCTTATTATTTAAAACCAGAAACCTTTCATTTAATCAATATCATTTTCTTTAACATAATTTAATTTAGTCTTTTGCTCTTTAAATATTCCAAGGACTCCAATTATGACTAAAAAAGCACCAGAGAGAGTCCATTGAGTTATAGGCTCTTTTAAAATTAAAAAGCCAAGAAGAACAGCAACCACCGGGTTAATAAAAGCATAGGTAAAAACAACATTTGGCGGTAGCAACTTTAATGCTTTTACAAAAGATGTAAATGCAATCACTGAACCAAAAACAATTAAATATCCCCAAGCCCACCATGCTGATGAAATAGGGTTTATGGCTGGGTCAGAAATAATAAACGAGGTTATCAACAAAGCTATCCCCCCAAATAATTGTTGAAAAGCTGAACTAACTTCAGGTGAAGATTGAACATTCTTTCTTTTCTGATAAATTGATCCTGCTGCCCAACTAAGTCCTGCAATGATTAATAATAAAGCGCCCCAAAGGTCACTTAAGTTTCCCGCATGGATCGCAGGCCAGTTTAAAACGGAAATCCCAGCTATGCTGACTAATAACGAACCAACAAGAAAAAAAGTAGGCCGCTTTTTATCGAGAATGGATTCAATGAGAGCAACCCATATGGGCGTGCATGAAATAATCAATGCAGCATATCCTGATGAAACAGTTGTTTCTGCAATGGCAAGCAATCCGTTTCCGCCCCACCATAGAGCCAACCCAGAAATGAATAATATAACAAATTCATTATAAGTCAACCGCAATGATTGTTTATATATGAACTTGGNGAGCGCCATTAAAATTAAACTNCCNGCGAAAACNCGAGTAGCAGACATAATCATGGGAGGAAACCCAGAGCCNTCTTGNACAGCAACCCTAATGGCTAAATAAGTACTCCCCCAAAGAATGTAAACNATGCATANGTGGAAAAGGCCNGATACGCTTAGTTTATTCAATTGGCTTANNTCTTATTTTTTCNAGNANAAAAATAGTNCNGATATTGATAAGAAGCCCCCAAACACCAGCATGAATTCCCCATGGCTTTGCAGGNATATCCAAACCAAGTTTATTGGCAACCATTGTGCTCACAGCAAATANAGTACCAATTGCCATTCCCCANAAGACAGAAGTGGATTTTATTTTTTTNAAATANAGACCNAAAAAGATAGCTGGNGCAACTTGGATCAATAGTTCTAGTTTAATTTCTAGTAGACGCCAAATCGTNTGAGGTAAAACAATGGCAAGATAAACGGAAAAAGCCATAATACCCCAAGAGAGCATTTTNCCCAAACGAGTTAATTCAGCNTGGCTTTTACCAGGNTTNAAACGCGTATAAAAATCTTTGGTTATAATNGATGACATNGATANAAGAGCAGAATCCACCGTGGACATAATAGCTGCAATTGTAGCCGATAAAAAAAGCATCATCATTCCAGCACCTATAGCGCCACGTCGCCCAAGATCTTGCAATACTAAAAGCGTTGCCCCTTCGCTTGTTTGACGATCGAGACCNGGGAACAGGGCTAGGGCAGTTAAGCCAACCACAACCATGAAAAGCGTTGTAATTAGTGGCATAAATGCCATGATTTGAATCGATTTTTTTAAAGTACGTTCATTTTTAGCAGAATAGATTCGTTGAACCGCATGCGGATAAATTGAAATTCCAAAGAAGCCAAGACACACGGTACTGAACCAAGTGAGTTTTTGAGTCAAGTTAGGGGGAATAAATTTTTGAGGATCAGTAAGTTGGATTTGATTGTAAATAAATTCAAATCCACCATACTCGAGTTGGATTGTAATAAAGATTGTAATTACACCGATCATAAGGATAACGCCTTGCAGTGCATCAGTCCACGCTACGCTGCGCATGCCCCCCATTGTTTCATAAATAACCATAACTAATGAAAGAGCAATCACTCCATAGGCGAAGGGGATCACTCCCCCAGTAACTGCGACCACAATATATCCGATCGCCTTAAGGTTTGTAAGGATATAATTTGCCAAGGCCATAAGACAAAGCGCAGCGGCAAACAGTGTGAGTTTATTATCACCAAAACGATAATGTACATAATCGGCTGGTGTAATGAATTCATGTTTTTTGGAAAGTCGATATAGTTTCGGCGCATACACAATGAAGGCCCCAACAGCTGCGGATAAAAAGGTTACCAAAACCAAGGCATGATAACCTTCTCGGTAGGCACGCCCAGCAAATCCCACAAGCGTATTCCCACTATATTGTGTTGCGTAAAGAGTTAAAAATAAAACGAGAACACCCATGCCGCGCCCAGCTAAATAAAAATCGGTGAGAGAATTTTCCTTACGAGCTTTTTTCCCTAGCCAACCAATCAATATTAATGTGAGGATATAAAAACATAAAAATGCAATTCCACCAGGTCCGAGAAGTGCAGAATCAACTTTCATTGTTATCTGGATGCCAAGATTTTTGAATAACGAAAAATAATATAATAGAATAAATTATAGCTGAAACCATGGCATAACATGCCCAGCCAGGTAGGCCAAACCATTCTCCTGAAATATCTGAAAACCACCATGGAATGGTGAGAATTAGGGCCGACCAGGAAATAATAAATGCTTTTTTAAGCGTCATTGTTTATGGTTAAATATGAATTCTGGAACTTTCTGTTGTTTTGAAAGCATTGGGCTAGATTTTCCATTTAAATATTGTTCAAAAAATTCAAATGACAATTGATTAACCAAATAAACAACCCGATGTCGATCATTTTCACCCACGTCTAAAAAATATCCGACAAAAGGAGAAAACAAAGGGGCATCTGAATAATCTAGATGAAGAGAATTTTTGATAGTTACCCAGTAGCTTGGTCCNTTATTATTATTTATAAAGGACATTAATGGATCATTGTTAGATGGATAATCTGAATCAGCCCAACTGGGCCTTCCCATATATAAAAAAGGCTGCGAAATACCATCATTTAATACATTTATTGGGACAGGGTTCATCCAACTATCTAAAACTGCAGTTGCTTTGATTCGTTGATCAGAATGAGAAATAAGAAGACTAGTAGCACCACCAAAAGAATGACCGGCTATACCAATCCGACTCAGATCAAGATAACCGTTCAAAAAATGTTTAATTTTTCCAGCTTGAATCTTTTCTAGTTGATCTAATAGAAATGAAATGTCCGCTGCCCTCGTTTGGATTTGTTGTCTTCGAATTTTAACGCTATCAGCATGACCGGTAATATTAGAACGATAATCTGCCATACTGCCATCAGGGAAAATTGTCAGATTTGCATCGTAACTGTGATTTAAGCCAACCACAAGATATCCATTATTGGCAAATTGTTCAGCTAAGGCTGTATGCATTTGGCGCATGCCAGTTATTCCGTGTGATATAATGATTATGGGGTATGGTGCTCCACGGTTATCAGGAATCAACTCCAAAAAACTATTTGTTTCTGTTAGTCCCACATGCTTTATTAAAAACCCGGGGAACCCACCAGCTACACCCATTGTTTTAGCGCGAACATCCAACCGATCTAAATAAGGGGTTTGCTGATCGCGATTACTTTTTTTACCTGGATACCAGAATTGAACCATTATCTGACGTTTGTCATCTGGATCCTCATCCGTGAACCATTCCATCCTATCTGGATCAACCCAATGGTGAGTTGAAGAACCAATTGTATATGGCCCAGTCAATTTGGGAAGTTTAATTACAGGAACTGCCAAGGGAGGAACGATAGCAACAAATAGCGAAAGTAAAATGAAAGGTTTAGCCGTAGAATGAATGCGCCGATTTTTAATGAAAGACAAAACAATAATAAGAGCGTATGCTGGAAACATTTGCCACCTGGATTGTTCTAAAAAGAAATGAATAAAGAATATGGCCAATAAAATCTTCCAAAAAACATCTAACCTATTTCTTTTATCAGGGCTGGAAAAGATTTGTAGAGCCGCTAAGCAAAGCAGAACTAAAAGTATTACCTCAAAGGGTCTCATTTGGTGATCACTTTATATAAAATTAACCTATTTTTTTGAAAACGCTTCAACCCTCTTAGGATCGATTGGTGCTGACATCCCCATATAAAAGGCTAAGAACCACATAACAAAAATTCCAAATCCTAAGAATAGTAGTTGCCAAATCCAAAGGGATGGGAGCCCAAAAGGTGCCCACAGAGCTGGCGAATTGGGATCGGAAAAAACATCATTTCCAATAGTGGCAAAAGGCCCAAATCCAACCAAAAACCAAACCAAAGTAAGACCCCAGGCAAGTTTGACTTTATTTTTTCTTGCCGATGACATTCCTGTTATGGATTGTAGTAGCTGATGTTTTTTGGCTTTAACAGCTTTCTCAATATCAGTTTCATTCGAAAAGTGAGAGACAATGAATGTAGTTATCAAATTGAAAAAGATACCCCAACCCGCACTATGTATTGTCAATGGGTACGCGCCCCAAGGAACACCAAACCAAGCTGAAGTTTTATCTGTTAGTGTTACAGCGATTAGACCAATAACTAAACCCCAGACAACACCCTTTCTTGTGAATCCTTTATAATAACAAATCCCAATTAAGGCAGGATACATTTGAAAGCCATAAGCTACAGCAAGCCCACCAAGCATCACAATCGCTTGACTGGAATTGGCCGCGACGATTAATGCAGCAGCAGCCACCAGCACCACAAAAATTCTTCCGGTTGTCTTTTGGCTTTCATCTGATGCACCTGGAGAAACATATTTTGCATAAATATCCCGCGTGACCATAGCGCTAAAAGTAGACATATAAGCTGAGCCGGTACTTTGCATCGCCGCTAGTGCGCAGACAGCCAATAAACCCACCAGCCATGGAGCAATATCTGAAAGTAAATTGATTAATTCTGGAATCAAGTTTTTATCGCTGATATTTTCTAATACACCATTGGCTACTAAAATATGCCCCCCCATTCCTTGGAAAATAGTAAATGTAAATAATAAAATTCCGACGACAACTGAAGATGCAATAACCTGTTGCCAGCGAAACGCTTGAGGGGTTTTATTTGAAAATGCCCACATAGAAAAAGCAGGTGAGGATTGAATTCCCATAAGGGCAAACATATAGGTCATACACATAATTCCAGTCCACGCTCCCCCATTTGCTTTTGAACCAGCAGAAACCATTTGAATACTACCAGGAATTGCAACTTTCATTGAATAACCATCTGGTGTAAGATTTTGGCCTGACGACACATCGGCACTGACTATATTTGCTAAGCCCGAAGTAAACCCACTCCAACCACCTGAATATAACAAAGCAACGCCACCTAAAATTGCAATTCCCACTGCTAATAGAATAGCTTGAGCACAATCAACATATGCTACTGATTTTAAACCACCTGAAGCAACATAGATTACAACAACCGTAGTCAGGGCAAACATCCCTGTATTCACGCTGATGAAGCCATCAGAAAGGATATTAAATAAACTACCAGAAGCTTGGAGTTGAACTCCTAAATANGGAACGCTAAATAAAAAAGCAACCAGTACCGTTAGTAACCGCATTGCATTTCCGCCATAATAATCACTATACATTTCTCCAGGGGTAATATAATTATATGCTTTTCCCAAAACCCATTGTCTCCGAAGAAAAAGGACGCCTGTGAATGGAATGGTTAGAGCATAAAAAGATGCAAAGGCATAAGGAAGTCCATCGGTAAAAATTTTTCCAGGATGTCCAACAAAAGTCCAGCCACTAAAACTAGTTGCAGTTGCAGCTAAAACAAAAACCCAAACACTAATAGACCTTCCAGCAAGAAAATAGTCTGTAGAGGTTTTAGCAGCACGAGCACCTTTAAAACCCCAAAATAAACAATAAGCCCAATAGAGACTAACAAACGCAGTTAGCCAAATAAATTTTGCTTCCATATTATCCAATTTCCCTGATTATTATGCCGGTAAGTATAGGCTATAGAAACAAAAAATAGAAAGTGGAATTAGTTTGAAAGAAAGACGCGCGTTGAATCTAGAACTCCATCATTTTTTGCTGGTTGCAACCCAAGAACCTTGCACATCATTTCATAAAGATGAATACTAGTTACATCAGGGCCATTCAGCCCTTGTTTAAATGCAGGTCCGTGTCCTACGAAGATGCCCCCCATGGATTTATATTTTGGATCAAATCCATGAGTAGCGCCATTATATCGGTCTGAATTATCACCAGTGTTAAAGTGTGTTCTAGTCGTAATTGACCAATGCTCATCCGCTACTGCTGTAATAGGTTGAATCCGTCGATGGGTATTGTAATGGAGCCTCTCTGGGGTCTCTCCTTTTTTATATACACTCATTTTCGAGTGGACACCTTCAAGTTTCGCATAAATTGAATCCACATTCTCTTTTGGTAGAATGGCTGCTACCGGAGTCCAGTCCACCATTGTTACCTTCTCCATATCAATATAATCATCCAAAAAGATCATAGAATCAGATGAAGTAGAAGCCATCCCGTGATCAGAAACCAATATAATATTTACAGAGTTAAACATGTTTCTGGATTTCAACCCATCTATCATACGACCAATAGTACGATCCATTTCCTGAATGCCAGCAATCACTTCNTCCGAGTTAGGTCCATAGTTATGNCCCAGATCATCTAAATGGCTGAAATAGGTNGAAATNAATTGGGGGCGGCGGACAGAGGNATAATCCANCCATTTTAAAATCTGGTCTATGCGGTCATTGTGTGTNACCGAGCCATCATAGACAAAATATTCGGTAGGNCGCACACCCATGATTTCTGCTTCTGAAGCAGGCCAGAACATGGTCATTGCCCGCTGGCCTTGTTTTTCAGCTGTCACCCATATTGGTTCCGCTTCNTACCATTTNCCATCTAAAACCGGTTTGCTTCCNTGTCCGATATAATATTTTTCATCAAAAACAGGATCATACATAGAATTGGCGATAATACCATGATTNTCAGGGTNTCGACCAGTCACAATCGTAATATGATTGGGGAATGTTTTTGTNGGGAAAACAGGAACAAGTGATCCTGCCTTTGCACCNCCAGAAATAAGAATATTAAAATTAGGTGTATCAGTCTTATTAAAATAATCCCAACGAAACCCATCCATNGATATTAAGATAAGCGGTATTTTTTCGTTTTCATCTGATGTNTGATGNGAACAGGTTAAGATGGAAATGGATAGAATAGATAAAATANAAACAAAAAGGCGATTCATTTTCACAGGAGGATTAAATTCTTTTTTCATAANCANATGATAATTTAGACAATTACAATGGGATTCAAAAAACTAGACTTNAAANAATTNNCAGAGGAAGAGATGAGGGAAAGGTCCAAATCCTTTCTTGATGAATTNTCTACTCGTCGAACGGTGAGAGATTTTTCAAANAAACCTGTTTCTTTAGANATTATTGAAAACTGTATTAAAGCAGCCGCAACAGCTCCTTCGGGNGCTAATAAACAACCGTGGCAGTTTATTATCGTTTCNGATTCAAAAGTAAAGCNAAAGATTCGNGAAGCAGCAGAANNTGAAGAGAAAGAATTTTATAATCATCGGGCGACCAAACAATGGCTTGAAGATTTGAATCAATTTGGTACAGATTGGCATAANCCCTTCTTAGANACNGCGCCGTATCTTATTGTCGTATTTCGGCAGATTTATGATATAAAGGATGATGGCAGGCAACGAAAAAATTATTATGTCAATGAATCAGTTGGAATCGCATCAGGATTTTTACTAGCAGCATTCCACAACGCCGGCCTGGTGACACTGACTCATACACCAAGTCCTATGAATTTTTTAGGTAAAATTTTAGAGCGCCCAGATAATGAACGCGCATTTTTGCTTATCCCTGTTGGATATCCCGATGATGAGGCTGAAGTGCCTGAAATCACAAAGAAATCCTTTACTGATATTTCGAAGAAAGTATAATTAATGGGGAGTTTTCTTTTAATAGGATTATTTGTATCAACTTATAATATTATTACACAAGAAGTACCGTTTGCTTTATATCAAGAACAATTATCTGGATCAGATCAACAGATTAAAATGATTCCTATTCAAGGAGGGACCTTTAAAATGGGAAGCCCAAAAGNTGAAAAAGGACGCAAGGAGGATGAGGGCCCGACCCTTTCGGTTANAGTAAATGACTTTTGGATGGCGGAATTAGAAATTACCTGGGANATTTATGAATTATTTTTAAATCGGGGAATTGATCATATAAAAGGTGAAAAAGGTAAAATCAAATTAGACATTGATGGTGTTTCTGGCGCTACTGAACCATATGTGAATTATAATAAGAATGGTTTCCCAATGATTAATGTTACTCAATATGCCGCATCCCAGTTTTGTAAATGGCTTACAGCCAAAACGGGTCATTATTTTCGCTTACCAACAGAAGCAGAGTGGGAATATGCCTGTCGCAGTGGGAAAACAACAGCATTTTCCTTTGGGGAAAAAGGACGAAATATTGATCAATATGGTTGGTATAAAGGAAATAGTGAAGGCCAGCTTCATAAAGGTGGACTAAAAAAANCCAATGGATTTGGGCTTTATGATATGCATGGAAATGTAGCCGAATGGGTCTTGGACAGTTATGACCCTGAGACCTATATTGATTGGAAAANGGGCGTTGAGAATCCAGTGAAAAAGNATCGAGCNTTATACCCAAGGGTTGTNCGTGGAGGCTCATTTAAGGATGATTTAGAAAAACTTAGATCTGCCGGGAGGGGCTATTCTACCGANGCTTGGAAGCAACGGGACCCCCAAGTGCCAAAAAGCTTATGGTGGCATACAGACGCTACCCATATTGGATTTCGAATTGTTCGTCCTAGAAATGAACCTACAATAGATGAATTAAATAAATTATGGGTTCGCCCCCAAAAAGAATATTGAGGCATTATGAAGAAAAACAATAAAACATTCAATCGTCGTAGATTTTTAAAACATTCTGCAAAAATTACTGCTGCCGGGTTAATCATGAGTCGCTTGCCTGCTAATTCTAAAAAACTGATATCAATTGAAGGTGAAATCAAGGTGGCACTTGTCGGTTGTGGTGGACGAGGCACTGGTGCCGCTTCACANGCCATAGAAGCAGACCCAGATGTACGATTGGTTTCTGTGNCGGATGCGTTTAGCGATCGCGCTGAAGAATGTTTAAAAACATTATCAGAAAAATATGAAACAACGGATCAAATCAATATAAATCGAGAAACAGTATTTACCGGGTTTGACGGTTATAAAAACGCAATTGATATGGCAGATGTTGTTATTCTAACCACCCCACCAGCTTTTCGCCCACTCCATTTTGAATATGCTATCCGTCAAAATAAACATGTATTTATGGAAAAGCCAGTTGCAACAGATGTTGCTGGTATTAGATCTATTTTGGCTGCGGGAAAAGAGGCGCGTCGTAAAAAACTAAATGTGGTGGTTGGGCTTCAGCGTCATTATCAGCGGAATTATAAATCTGTGAAAAATAAGATTGACCGAGGCAAAATTGGGGATATTATTTCTGGACAAGTCTATTGGAATAGTGGTGGTGTTTGGGTCCGCCCAAGAGAAAAAGGGCAGACAGAATTAGAATATCAAATGCGCAACTGGTATTATTTCAACTGGTTGTGCGGCGATCATATTGTTGAACAGCATATTCATAATATTGATGTAGCTAACTGGTTTATCGGCGCAACACCCGTGTCTGCCCAGGGAATGGGTGGCCGTGAGGTTAGAAAAGGGAAAGACCATGGACAAATATTTGATCATCATTTTGTGGAATTTACTTACCCCGATGGCCAAGTGGTTTCCAGCCAGTGCCGCCATCAAAAAGGATGTATGAATCGCGTTGAAGAAGTATTTCAAGGTTCACGAGGGAGTGTTATAGTAAATAGTAGTCATTATGGGTTAATGAAAAATAAACGAGGGAAAACAGTATATGAACATGACGGTAAGGGCGATATAAATCCATATCAGCAGGAGCATAACGAACTATTTGCTGCCATTAAAGCTGGTGAGTATCGAATGGATGATACAGACCGTGGCGCAGAAGCAACCATGACCGCCATTATTGGTCGGATGGCAACCTATTCTGGCCAAGTTATTTCTTGGAATGAAGCCATGACCATGGATCATATGCTTGTTCCTGAACTGCATTCATTTAACGACAAAGCACCAGTCTTGCCAGATAAAATGGGAAATTATCCAATACCTATTCCTGGCGTGACAACTTATAGGTAAAATATGAAAAGAAGATCATTTATTAAAAAAAGTATGACATTGGCTTCAGTGCCTTTTGTTACTAGTGGGTTACTGGCTCGGGCATTTTGGGAGAAAACCTATGGTGAAAAACCATTTAATCTTAACTATGCGCCTCATTTTGGTATGTTTAAACACAATGCGGGAGAAGATCTTTTAGACCAACTTCAATTTATGTATGATCAAGGATTTCGCTCATTAGAAGATAATGGGATGAAACAGCGAACTAAAGCAGATCAAAATAAAATAGCAAAAAAAATGAGNAAACTTGGTATGACAATGGGNGTGTTTGTGGCTCACAAAATTTATTGGCGNGAACCTAANCTTACGAGNGGANATAAGGCTCTTCAGGATGAATTTGTAGAAAATATAAAAGANTCTATCGAAGTCGCCAAGAGAGTTAACGCCAGGTGGATGACAGTAGTCCCAGGTTATGTTGATTTAAAAAAAGAAATGGCTTACCAAACGGCTAACGTTGTAGAGGCACTGCGAAGAGCTAGCAAGGTATTGGAACCCCATAATCTCATTATGGTCTTGGAACCTTTAAATTGGTGGGCCAACCATTCTGGCCAGTTTTTGACAGAAATACCACAAGCCTATGAAATTTGCCGCGCAGTGGATAGCCCATCGTGCAAAATATTATTTGATATATATCACCAGCAGATATCAGAAGGGAATCTGATTCCCAACATGGATAAATCATGGAAAGAAATTGCATATTTCCAAATTGGGGATAACCCGGGCCGTAAAGAACCCACCACAGGAGAAATTAACTATTACAATGTGTTTAAACATATCCACGATAAAGGATTTGAAGGAATCATGGGTATGGAACACGGCAATTCAAAATCAGGTAAGGCTGGAGAGATAGCGGTGATTCAAGCCTACCGTACAGTTGATAACTTTTAGGAGGAAATCATGAAACGAGAATTAATTCTATTATTAATGTTGGGTGTGCTTACTGCTCAATCACGAGTTATGCCAGCCGATACAACCGTGACAACAAACCATAAAACCACAATTAAAGGTAAAAAAATTGAGTATCGAGCAACTACTGGAACTCAACCCGTGTGGAACGAAGATGGTAAATCCATTGCCGCTGTTCACTACACCTATTATGAAAGAATCGATATTAAGAAAAAGGCATCTCGCCCGATTATAATATCATTCAACGGTGGACCTGGATCTGGATCGGTCTGGATGCATTTGGCTTATACTGGTCCCATGATATTGAATGTTGATGATGAAGGGTTCCCAGTTCAACCCTATGGCGTAAAAAGCAATCCCTATTCTATCTTAGATGTTGCGGACATCGTTTTTGTAAACCCAGTAAATACAGGGTATTCACGAATCATAGATAAAGAGGCAAAAAAAGAAACTTTTTTTGGTGTAAGTGCAGACATTAAATATCTGGCGGAATGGATCAATACATTTATTCAGCGGGTGAATCGCTGGGAATCGCCAAAATATCTAATAGGTGAAAGCTATGGCACTACACGTGTATCAGGTTTGGCCTACGCACTGCAGGGTCGCCAGTGGATGTACCTGAATGGGGTTATTCTTGTGTCACCAACCGAATTAGGGATTGATTCTGGCAGTAGTCGCCGAGCAGGGCCGGTAGGAGCTGCCTTGCGTGTGCCCTACTTTACGGCGGCGGCATGGTTCCACAACAAATTACCCAAAGATCTACAGCGGAAAGACCTCTTGGATGTTCTAGCTGAATCAGAAGACTATGCGGTGAATGAACTGATGTCCGTTATTGCCAAAGGTGGTTTTGTAGATGAGAGAGAACGAAATAATGCAGCAGCCCAAATGGCTCGGTATTCAGGCATTTCGAAAGAATCAATATTATCTTACAACCTAGATGTGCCTTCGTCATTTTTTTGGAAAGAACTTCTGCGAGAAGAAGGATTCACGGTAGGCCGTTTAGATTCTAGATACAAAGGAATTGATAAAACAAAAGCAGGAGATAGTCCGGACTTCAATTCAGAGCTCACGTCGTGGCTCCATTCATTTACACCGTCTATAAATTATTATTATAAAAATATTCTTAAGTTTAAAACAGATATAAAATATAATATGTTTGGATCTGTTCACCCTTGGGATCGCACTAACAACAATACTGGGGAAAATCTGCGCCAAGCGATGGCTCAGAACCCCTATCTTCATACGATGATTCAATCAGGGTATTATGATGGCGCCACAAAATATTTTGATGCAAAGTATACCATGTGGCGAATGGACCCTAGTGGACGAATGAAAGATCGACTAAGTTTTAAAGGTTACCGCAGTGGCCATATGATGTACCTTCGCAAAGAAGACTTAGAAAAGTCTAATGAAGATATTCGAAACTTTATTAAGAAGTCTACACCAACAAAGGGTGCTCCAGCAAAATATTAGATCAAAGAATGATCCGACCTAAAATCATAATCGGCTTATGTGTGGGTATATTCTTCGGTGCCTGTGCAACAGCGTATGGACCCCGCAATTCTATGGGTGGTTATGAAGAAAAAAATGTTGGTGAGGATATGATAGAAGTGCGGTTTTATGGTAACCAGCATACGACCAGAGATAAAACTGCCAAACGACTTTTATACCGTTGTGCAGAACTCACTCAAGAATCGGGATTTGATTCCTTTGTGATACTACAGGATCAAAGCCACGTCAATGAGATTATTAACAACCCAACCCTTGATAAACCATTCAAAACAGTAGAATCTGAATCAGTGGGCGTACGTACTGTCATTTCTCCAGATCTTACTTCGGCAACTACATCAAAAAATTGGGTAGGCGTTTATATAATTTCAATGTTCAATGCGGGTAATTCAAACTATGATGGGTATAAAAAAAGCCATCTCAATCCACAAAAGATTTTAAAGGATTATAAAAAATATATAAAGTAAATGAATCTCTTAACTAAGACGATTGTTCTTATTCAATATCAACTTTCTCATTAATAAGTAAATACATTTGTATACAAAAAAAGCCCCTGTAAAGGGGCTTTTTTTATTACCAATAACAAATTTAATTGAATTGGAAAATCAATACTAATAAGATTTAGTATCTAGGGCGTCTAGGTCTGTCTTCTCTAGGCTTGGATTCGTTTACTTTAACAGCACGGCCTTCGAGTTCTTTTCCATTNAGTCCTTCAATAGCTTTTTCAGCTTCTTCTTGNTTTGGCATTTCAATAAAGCCAAAGCCTTTTGATCGCCCTGTTTCACGATCNGTGATAATTTTTGNACTATCAACTTGACCGTATTCTCCAAATGCGGAATTCAAATCATCTTCAGATAACTGAAAAGAAAGATTCCCTACATATATATTCATTCATNTATCCTTTACAAGTGATAAACACTTGAATTTAGTTAATTAAAAAACTTCAGCTAATTTGAAATATTGGGTTGTAATTCAGAAAATTATAACAAATAAAACAGAATCAAATAAAGTTACTTCTGGAATTTACATAAATTATTAATAAATGTGGATAATCTAATAAATTGATAAAAACACCCTAAAAAGACCATTGTTTAAGCATAACAAATATAATTTTATCAATAATGTTATTTAGGTATAAAGAAAAAATTATTAATATATTTTTTTTTATTTGGATCTAATTGATAATCAAAAATACTAAAATTATCTATACTCAATATTCTTTTGCCGTTATGAAAATACCCCTCGTAATCAAGCTCCTTGAGTAGATTAAATACTTTTATAACTTTATCTTTACCAGAATGTCTGGCCTCTGATTCAATTGATATTATTGGGCGATTATGAGTTAGAAAGTTTTTTCCGCCTTCTAACACTTCAAGCTCATGTCCCTCAACATCACACTTTAAATAATTAACGGATATTTTATTCTTTTTACAAAAAAAATCATCAAGAGTAGTAATATTAATTTCTATTGTAGAATCATTAAATGTTCTTTTTCTATTAATGGAGGCGCTTGGGGAAGAACTTCTATTAGGAATTATTAAATTTGACTTACCGATGCTTGAAGAAAATGCATTCGGGTATAAAAAGATATTATCTAGTTTAGAATATTCAATCAATTTTTTCAATTTATTATATAATATAGATTGTGGTTCAAATGCGTATACAGCGCCATTATTACCAACATATTTAGACATCCAATAGGTGTAAGCGCCTTTGTGTGAACCTATATCAACAGCTATTTGACCAGGCTTTAAATGTTTAATTAAAAATTCTATTTCATATTTTTCTACTTTTAAACGATATCGCCAAGCTCTAGCAACCCATTTATATCTTTCTAAAAAAAGCATACCACTTGATTTTATTCTAACTCCCAGTAAAAATTTTCCAACAATTTATACCCACCCTAGAAATATAAAGAAGCCTCCTTAATAAGTGACAACAATAACTTATTATCGTTTAATATATTGATCCAGCCACGCCAATATGCGAGGTGAAACATCCATAAGTAATTTTGGCTCCCTTGGGCCATGAGGTGTTCTTGGGTATACTACCATTTCTGTTGGGACACCTTTTCTTTTTAGGGCAACATAAAATTCTTGACCTTGAGTAAATGGAACTCNCAAATCGTTTGCCCCATGAATTACTTGAGTTGGAGTTTGAACTTTATCTATACGATAAATAGCTGAATGTTTTTCAAAAGTTTCATAATCTTCCCAAAACTCACCACCCATATGTGCTACAAGATAGTCAGGAATATCTGTTGTGGTTGTCATACTAACAAGATTAGGTAATCCAGCACCCATGCTTGCAGCTTTAAAACGATTGGTTTTAGTAACTACAAACGAAGTCATATAACCACCGTAACTCCATCCCATTACTGCTAGGCGCTTAGGATCGGCTATGCCCATATCTATAACTTTATCTACACCAGACATTATATCTTCGTAATCACCAAATCCCCAATCTTTAAAATTTGCATATCTAAAGTCCTTACCATAACCGGTACTGCCCCTAGGGTTAGGTCTTAAAATTGCATAACCATTACTTGCAAAGTATTCAANATTATAAATTGATCTAGCACCTGTAAAAGTCTCTGAAAATACACCTGCTGGNCCACCGTGAATTATTACAGCAAGAGGATACTTTTTTCGCTTTTTATAATTTGTAGGATATGTAATTAGACCTTCAATTTCTAACCCATCTTTAGATTCCCATGTAATTACATCAGTCTTAGCCAGCTTTGGAAAATCTTCAGTTGGGTTAAAATTAGAAATCTGTTTCGGATTAATTGTATTTAATTCACTTACAAAGACCTCACTTGGCTTATCCAATTCTTGTTTAACAAAAACTATTTTTTTATCGTCATCAGATATTTTTGCCGATGCAACTCTTCCATTTAAATTAAGCATAGGAGAGATATCGTTAGAGTTTAGACTAATTTTGTATACTTCTGATTTTGTTCTATTCGCATCAATAATGAATACATGATTATTATCAGCTGAAACACTAATTATANTTGCAACTCTATTTGGCGTTTCAGCTAATTTTTTAGGCTTACCTCCATTTGATGAGATTTTGTAAGTATCACTTAAACCGATTGCCTCAATTTTTCCACCATCTGATGTAAAAACTATTGATTTTCCATTAGGTGTAAATATTGGATTTTCATCTTTACCTTCCCATGTCACAATATCTTTAACAGTTTTAGTTTTTATATTTACGACAGATATATCTCCNGANACAAATTGACTATTAATTGTTGGCTCAATANTATGGGNGAAAACAATAGNCTTNTTATTAGGGTTCCAGTTAAAGTTTGTTATATGANAATTACCNTCNGTTANTCTAGATGCNTTACTTGTATCTTTTTTTGNNNAAAAAGNTTTTAANTATATATGTGAATATTTNAAATTTTGATCAACTAAAATNACANCTNTNTTTTCTTTNTCATNNTTNTCTTCTTGNTCNGTTTTAGNATCNNTCATNAAAAAAGCAATTTTATCACCANTNGGTGACCATTTAAANGATCCNACACCTTGTTTTTCATGACTAAATTGCCATGCTTCTCCACCATCGACTTGCATTATCCATATTTGTGTTTTTTCTGTCCTAGCNCTTAAAAAAGCTAGATAACTACCATCTGGTGAAAAACGNGGATGTGTACTAGATTTTTCATGATATGTGAATTGTCTAATATTATTTATTTTAGTATCCGATAACCAAATTTGATTAAGATACTCAGATTTTTCACCATCAATTTGAGCATGTCTTACAACCATAGCAATTTTGTCACTATTTGAAAAATTGAGATCTGAAATTTGATTAATATTAATACTTAATTCTGGTGTCCAACCTTTAGGTTGAGCATTTACAAACATTAATAAAACTGGAAACATTAATAATCTTTTATAATTGTACATATTTTTTACTCTTTTTCTTTTTTTTAAATCTAACNATACATTATTCAATTATCTGATACATTAGNCTTTGACTGTATAAGCCAAAATTTCTCTTGAGGCCCAACAAGAAATCGNGCCCGACTTCCATCTGATTTAATAACTGCATCTTCTTCTCTAGGTATACGCACTAACTGGTTGTCCCATTCTGGAACTTTACCTTGAACGCTGTACTCAATTGACCAGAATTCGTGAGTTCTAACTGGTTCTCGAGCAAAGTCNCCATAACGATCTGGCCAATCAAATACTGTTCGAGCGCCTGCACCATGAACCCAATTACCTTGAGTATGACCGTATATAGATGCTTGTATTCCTTGTTTCTCAGCACGCTTTTCAATAATGTTTTTAACCTTANTTCCTATTTGCCCAGCTTTAAGTTCCTCAGCANATATATTACCAACAATAACAGATTTTTTGAANAATGNTTTTAAACCNGCAGGTGGTTCAGTTTCATTGGGATGTAACACATATGCAACATGTTGCTGATCNGTCACTAGGCCCATAAGTCTAACACCAAAATCAACATGTAAAATGTCACCAGNAATTACTAATGGATTTTCTGTGTCATCGATNCCACCTTTGACACCTCTACGATAAATTGTGATGCCAGGTGCAAAATTGAACTCTAAATCCTGGTTTTGCCATTCTTGCAATATAAAGCCGTAAATATCCATTAATCTGGTCTTCCCTGGAGTCACTACCTCATTAGAAAAAGCACGTTTTAATATATACCAAGTCCGTTGACTGGCTTCAGTTTCGATCTCTAGTTCAGCAGTGGTACGATGACTAATATAGTCAAAAATAAGAGCCTGAGATGAAATCAATCGCGATGAATAAACAGGCCCAATTGCGTCTTCTAGGAAAGCAAGCATTTCTACAGTAATACCATCAGCCATCGAAACTGTTCGTGAGCGATTGATAGCAATTTTTTTTGGATTTCTTTCATTAATAAAATTAGCCAAATGTGGTTTTAGGCCCTCTTGACCATAACTTATAATGGTCGGGAAGAAATCGCGCATACGTCCGCTCTGATGAGTGCCAAGTAAAGTACGTTCTAGTGGTTGATTATTGCCGGGATCAAAAAATATATAAGCATTACGGTGCCCATACCATCCAGAAATACCATAATCACCAAACATTTGTAATATTGGGTCAACATTGAACTCGCGCGACATGATTATCCACATATCAATTCCTGCGCGTTGCATTGATTTCTGCAAGTGAAGTTCCATTTTCTCAAGTTTTACATCCCATTGATGCATCAGTCTTTGAAGCGCCTTGCCATTCCATTGTGTTGATTGAGACTGAATAAAAGTCATTAAACAAGGAATAATTAATACTAAAATCTTTCTCTTC
Organism: Fidelibacterota bacterium; assembly: GCA_002704905.1. GTDB lineage: Bacteria > Fidelibacterota > Marinisomatia > Marinisomatales > TCS55 > TCS55. The sequence goes on along the minus strand of PAIR01000037.1, from coordinate 1,107 downwards.
ATTTTATCCTCCTTAAAGTATCAGCAAGAAGTATTTCATTCTGTTGTTATACACTCTTTGTTTTCAAATACTTTACTAGCAGCTTTTATTTTCCCTCGCACATCATTTAATTCTGATGCTACGATTCCATCGCCCAGGCCAATACCTTCTGTCCATCTCTGTTGCTGTTCGCTTTCTTTAATTCTTTCTTCTTGAGCAACTACCAATTCTTTCTCACGCTTTTCTAATAATTTTATTTCATCATCGATTGATTGACAATCATATTTTGCATAATGCAATCCAGAAATAAGTGCGCCTTCAATCTCTGAAGGTGGGGTTGGTGCATTAAAACAACCAGAAATAAAGACCAGAAGAAAAAATAGAATTGGTTGTCGCTTTGCAGAATTCCTCATTATTTACTCTTTTGTTGGAAAATTATTGATCAATTATACAAAATATTAACTATAAAAGTTTAGAAATCTCCTTTTAAGCATCTTGAGAAATATGGGAATTCGTCAGTAACCATGTAATAATATATCCCTTCAGGAAATTCAGGAGTTACCCCAAAACGCCCATTGCACTGATCTAAGTCACCAGACCCTTCAACATATTCAAAATCTTGAGTAAAGGCACCTAGGGGAATAGATGTGTTTGGATATGAATCTCCTGCTCCTGGGGGACCAAGTAGAACAGTCAACTTATCAGGACGGCCAGCGTCACCCGTTGTTTTAAGCTTCCAGCTTGGCTTAAGAATCTTAATGGTACTACTGGAATCATTTGCATCAGTGTAACTGTATTTTGCATAGACTGGAAATCCATCTGAGGCCCAACCAACAAGAGTCATGTTTTTCTCTTGTCCTAATAGATCTAAAAGAAGTTCAGGCATACCATGGTAATGATATTCACCAGTAGGCTGTACATGAGCGTGATTCATATCATCACCAAAATCAAAAGTATTATGACCTAATGCTTCTATACTCCATCTACCTTGACCTCGACCTAAATCACATTTTCCAGAATCATCACATCGTCCAGCTGTACCTGGGTCAAATTTAACGCTATTTATTGCGTAAGCTATTGCACCTGCAGGTCCACCAACTTGAACACCAGTTTCAGAAACTAATGTTG